>JAEYPG010000076.1 GCA_023410975.1 Pseudomonadota bacterium | reverse complement strand
GTGGACGAGGCCCAGCACCTGCGCAACGACGTGCTGGAGGACCTGCGGCTGCTGACCAACTACGAGATGGACGCCGCGCCGCGGCTGTGCCTGCTGCTGGTGGGGCTGACCGAGCTGCGCCGGCGCCTGGCCATGGCCGTGCACGAGTCGCTGGCCCAGCGCATCGTCGTGCGCTACCACCTCGGCGGCCTGGCCCGCGACGAGCTCGGCGCCTACCTCGATCACCGGCTGCAGCTGGCCGGCACCAGCTTGCCCTTGTTCGAAGCCGGCGCCGTCGAGGCGCTCTACCAGGCCACGCACGGCCTGCCGCGCAAGGTCAATCGCATCGCGCACTACGCGCTGTCGGCCGCGGCGCTGGCCAAGGCGCGGCAGATCGACCCTGAGCACGTCCACCGCGCCGTCGAGGAAGTGCAATGAAGCGCCGCACCGTCCTCATGCCCGTGCTGCTGCCCAGGATCTCCGACCAGGCCGCGGTGCGCCTGCTCGACATCCTGGAGCAGCTACTGGCGTGCGTGCGCCACCACTACGCGCCGCAGGTTGAGCGCTGGCAACGCCGCCAGCGTCACAACGACTTGCCCTTCGACCCCACGCCGCCCCCGGACGACGGCCTGCCGTTCTGATCCAGCTGCCGCTCCCTCACCCAGCAACACGGCCCGGCATCCCCGGGCCGTCTTCATTGCCTATCCGCATTACGCCACCGTCCCACATTGGGTCACCTGGGGGCCCAATGCGGGAAGTCGCGCGTCCAGCATCACAAAACTGCGTGAGAAAGACGCGGTAGAAAAGCGCGGGAGACAACAGCCCGCATATCCCAAGGTCCTGCGCCATGCGCGGCATCACGCTGCGCGGCAGCGCGGCGTGCAAGTTGCAGTTTGCAGCGTGTGCGGGCGACGAACTTCCTCGTCATCCCTGCTCTGGCGCCGCTGTGCTCGACAGGCCAGCCCGGACTGGCCACCCCGCTTGCAATCAACCCTGCCATTCGCGCTTTGGCACGAGCCTGCTGCGTTTCAGTGACCTTGGGAACGCATTGCAGATCTCAGAGTAAACACCAGTGTCACCATGACTAAATATGAACATACTGCACACATCTGTTCATTTTCAAGTCCGTCATGAGCCGCACTCTTCCTGCCGCCCCTGAAGTGCCTGCCGATCCCGTGGCGGTGGCCAAGTCCCTGGCACCGTTGCTGGCACGGCACGCCGAGGAGGCCCAGGCGTTGCGCCGCCCCACGGATGGGGCCATTGCGGCGCTGCGCGAGGCGGGCCTGTTGGGGATGATGTTCCCGCGTCGCGCAGGGGGCACTGGCCACAAGCTCATCACACATGTGGAGACGGTGGCCGCGCTGGCCCGTGGCTGCCCGGGCACGGCGTGGGCGTTCGGGCTGCTTTCGGGGGTCACCGCCTCGGCCGCGTCCATGCCGCCGGCAGTGGGCCAGCGCGTGTTCAGCCGTGGAGACGAACTGGTGTGCAGCGTGGCGGGTCAAGCCGGTACCGCCCGGCCTGCCAAAGACGGTTACATCATCAACGGCACCTGGGGCTACGCCTCCGGTTGCATGCACGCGGCGTGGGCACTCAATGGCGTGCGCATCCTTGACGACGCGGGCAGCGTGGTGGATTCCGGTTTCGCCTTCCTGCCCCTGCCGCACGGGCCGCATGCCGATGTCACCGTGTCCGTCCTGGACACCTGGCATGTCGCCGGGCTGGCGGCTTCGGGCAGCCACACGGTACAGGCCAGGGACACTTTTGTGCCGAACGTGATGGTGCTGCGCTTCTCGCTGCTGCGCGCAGCAGCGGCCGGCGCACCGGCCTCGGCGCTGGAGCCGCGTGACCGCTGGCCGGTCGAGCCGTTGTTCCCGCTGGGAGTGCTTTCGCCCATGCTCGGAGCGGCCGAGGAGTTGCTCGAACAGGTCAAGGCCAACCTGCCGCGGCGCACGACGGTGGGCTGGAACTACTCGACCCAGGCCGATTCCCAGACGCTGGTGGGGCAGCTTGGCGAGGCGGCGCTGGAAGTTGACTCCGCCTGGCTGCACATCCGCCGCGCGGTGGCGATGATTGACGACACCGCGCAGCTGCGTCCGCTGTCCGGCCGGGAAAAGGCACGCATCCAGGCCGACTGCGGCTATGCGATGCGGCAGCTGCGCCGAGCGGCTGATCGTCTCATGGACATCGCCGGCCCGGGTGCCTTTGCCACCTCCAGCGCGCTGCAGCGCCTGTGGCGTGACTTGAGCCTGGGCAGCCGCCACACCGCGCTCAACGCGATGTTGGGCAGCGAGCTCTATGGCCGCGCGCTGCTGGGGCAGCCGTCGAATCTGGCACTGCTGGCCGACATCGGGGCGCCGGCATGAGAAAGCACGCCGTCGCGGCCGCAGGCGAGCCGCTGCCACAGGGGCACACCAACGCCGATGCATCGCCTCCTCAGGACCACCGCGTGCGCGTCGCCGAGATCAAGCGCGAGCGCATGCGCGAGCGCCTGATCGAGGCCACCATGGCGGCGTATCTCGAGTGTGAGCCCGGCCACCACCCGGTGGTCGACGACGTGATCCGCATCGCCGAGGTCTCTCGCGGCAGCTTCTACAAGCATTTCGAGGCTATCGACGAGGTCTTTGCCGAGATCGGCCGGCGCATGGCCCGCGAGATGCTGCAGACCTATGGACGCCTGACCGCGTCCTTGCAGGATGGCGCCGCACGCATGGCCCTGGGCCCGCTCATGGCGCTGGTGCGCGCCGCGATGGAGCCCCGCCACGGCGCCTTCATCGCGCGCGTGGACTTCATCGAGTTCCTGGCCAGTGATGAGCCTCGTGCCAGCCTGGTCGCGATGAGCCTGCACGAGGGGCGCTTGCATGGTGCGGTGACCTTCGACTCGATACAGGCCGCCATGGACCTGGTCGTGGGCACCACTGTCGAAGGTGCACGACGCATCGTGCGCACGCGCACGCTCGACGGTGGCTACATCCGGGAACTTGCAGGCATGGTGCTGCGCGGCCTGGGTGTCTCACCGCTGGCCGCAGACCGTGCTGTGAGCCAGGCGTGGCAGCGGCTGGTTGACGAGTCGGCCACGCTGTCCTGGTGGAAGCCGGTGAGCCCGGCCTGAATTTCAACTCGGCGCATCCTCGCAAGGAAACGTATGCCTTCAAGCACGATCTACGACACCGCCATTGTCGGCGGTGGCCACAACGGGCTGGCCGCAGCCTGCTACCTCGCCGCGGAAGGCCGCAAGGTCGTCGTCATCGAGGCCTTCCACAAGGTCGGCGGCATGGCGTCCTCGGGCTACTTGATACCGGAGGCACCGCAGCACCTGGTGCATCCCTGCGCCCTGGACCTGATGTCGTTGCGAGTGCATCCCATGATGCCGCAGGAGCTTGAACTCGACCGCCATGGTTTCCGCCACGTGGAGATGACGCCCGCCTACGCCTACCTGCATCCGGACGGCAGCTCGCTGGTGTTCTGGCGCGACATCGAGAAGACGGCGGCCGAATTCCGCCGCTTCTCCGAGTCCGACGCCAAGGAGTTCCTGGCACTGATGCAACTGGTCAACGCCTTCATCGACATGGCGATTCCGATGATGCGGGTGGACCCGTCGCAGCGCAACCTGGGAGCCAAGTGGGAGGCGCTCAAGGCCGTGCTGCGCAACAGGCACCTGAAGCCCGAGATCATGGCGCTGGTAGGGTCCCCGGCCTACACGTCGATCATGGAGCGCTTCGAGCATCCTGTGACCCAGTCGGCGCTGTGCAGCCTGCTGGGCGCGGCCGGTCCGATCACCAACGAAGCCACGGGCATCTACTTCGCGCTGCTGGGCTTCATCCAGCGTTTCGGCGTGGGCCGTGTCATCGGCGGCATGCAAAGCATCTCCGACGCCCTGGCCTCGCGCTTGCGGGAACTCGGCGGCGAGATCCGTGTGTCCTCGCCCGTGGCGGAGATCGTCGCGCGCAACGGGCGCGCGCAGGGCGTGCGCCTGGTCGATGGCAGCATGGTGCATGCCAGCGCCGTGATCGCTTCCATCCACCCGAAGGTTGCCTTCGAGCTCGTCACGCCCGGGGCCATCGAGCGCAGGCTGCTCACCCGCATGGCACTGGCGCCGGCCAACGCGCATGGTGCCTCGCCGCTGAAGGTGGATGTGGCTCTGCGCGGCCAAGTGCAGGTGGGCAAGCACCAGGCGATGCGCACCGACGGCGTGGACCTGCGCAAGTGCGTGCTGCTCGTTGGCACGGTGGAGGCCGTGCTCGAGAACTTCCGCTCCAGCGCTCGCGGCGAGGTCCCCAAGCTGCCGTACCTGTGGGTCACGGCGCCCAGCGCGGTGGATCCGTCGCAGGCACCCGAGGGCCAGGACGTGGTGTACCTGTACCCGGTGGCGATGCCCGTGAACCCCAACGAAGGCTGGGACGCGATTCGCCAGCGCGTGGGCCAGATGGTCATCGACCAGGCCGACGCATACATGCACGGCATCAAGACGCTTGAGATCGGCCGCCGTGTGGAGGCGGCGCCTGACCTGGCCCACCGGCTCAACGTACACAACGGCTGCGTGGTGCACATCGACACCGCCACCACCCGCTCGTCGCTGATGCGCCCGGCCGCAGGACTGGGCGGCGATACGCTGCCGGTGGCGGGGCTTTTCCTCGGCGGGGCCGGTATCCACCCGGGTGGGGGCATCAACGGGCTGCCGGGCCGCATCGCCGCCGGCCGCGTCCAGCGCTACCTGGCCAAGGCGCCCAAGGCTGTCGCTTCCAGGACCGTGCAGGACGCTGCGCGCGACGGTGCGCCGCAGGCGCGCTCCTCCTACTGAGCCGTCCATTCCGAGGTGACCGAGGTGACCCAGCCACCAAGCCAGCCCATGCCCGAGGCATCGCGTATCCGCAGCCCCCTTTTCGACCAGGTCTTGCACTGGAAAACGGGCCGCAGGCAGGCGTTCATGGGCCTGTATCGCCGCATGGCCCACGCGGGGAGGACGCTGGAGTCCGTCGGCAAGCACCAGGCCAGCGGCGATGGGGCCTGGGCTGCCGTGGAGCCGCGGTCGGACACCTGCAACCGGCAGCCGCAACTGCAGATGGTGGAGTGTCTGGTCAATGGCTCCGAGGCCGCACGCTGCCTGCGCAGCCGCTGGCCAGGGCCGCAAACCTTTTCCATTGGCATCGAGCTCCACAGCTTGCGTGCCGGCGCGCCGCACGCGCGGTTCTTTCATTGATTCCATGGAGGCAGCGAACGTGAAACGATTCGAAGGCAAGTCGGCGCTGGTCACTGGTGCCGGCCGTGGCATCGGCCGCGCCATTGCACAGGCGCTGGCCGCCGAAGGAGCGCGTGTGCTGGTGTCGGCGCGTACCCGCGCTCATGGCGAGGCCGTGGTTGCGGCCATCCAGGAGCGCGGTGGCGAGGCCGTGCTTGCGGTGGGCGACATCGGCGTGCGCGAGGACATGCGTGCCACGGTGGCTGCAGCCGTGGAGGCCTTTGGCGGCCTGGACATCGCCGTGCACTGTGCGGCCGATGCAGCGATGGGGCGGATGGCCGACATGGACGAGTCTGCGTTCGACCGCCAGGTGCACGCCAACATCCACTCGCTGTTCTGGTTGGCCCGTGATGCGCTGCCGGCGCTCTCGCGCGCAAGCGACAAGGGGCGGCTGATCTACATCTCCTCGGGCGCGGCCAACCGCAGCTTCACGCCGGGGCTGATCCCCTACATGGCCAGCAAGGCCTACATGAACGCCTTCGCGCGCGGCCTGGCCAACGAGGTGGGCCACCAAGGGGTGCTGGTCAACGTGGTGGAGCCCGGGTTGATTGCCTCCGACCGCATGCGCGAGCACCTGAGCGACGACTTCAGCGCCCGCATTGCCCGGCCCTTCCCCGTGCCCCGCCCGGGCCTGCCCTCGGAGATCGCGGCGGCGGTACTGTTCCTGGCCTCCAGTGATGCGGCCTACATCACCGGCACGTCGCTGTTGGTGGACGGCGGCGCGACGATGGCGCCCATCGCGGGCATCGAGGACCAGCTTTGAAGCCCGTGGCCTCGTCTCACAGCCAAGCTGGTCTGCCGGCCGGCCCGCACGGCGAGATCCGGCGCGGCTGGCCCGTGCTGTTCATGGCCCTCGCCGGTGTGAGCACCAGCGTCAGCGCGCTGCTGCTCTACAGCTTCGGTGCGCTGGTGGTCCCACTGCAGGAAGCCTTTGGCTGGACACGCGCCGAGCTGCAGCTCACCTCCAGCTTCATTGCCGCAGGAGGGGCGTTGTCCGTCAACGCCGTGGGCTGGCTCAATGCACACCATGGGATGCGCCGCATCAGCGCCGTGTCGCTGCTGGCGCTGTCGCTGGGGCTGCTGGCCATGACGCAGCTGCAAGGCTCCATTGGCTGGCTCTACCTGGGCTACTTTCTCCTGCCCTTCCTGGGCCTGGGGACCACGCCGGTGACCTGGACCCAGTGGGTCAACCTTTGGTTCGAACGCCACCGCGGGTTTGCGCTGTCATTGGCGCTGTGCGGCACCGGCGTGGCTGCGGCTGTGCTGCCCCCGGCCATGACCTGGGCCGTGGGTCGGTGGGACTGGCGCGCCGGCTACGTGGTGCTGGCCCTGCTGCCCTTGCTGCTGACGCTGCCCTGGGCGCTGCGTGCGCTGCCAACCCGGTCCCAGGCACAGGCAGGCGCCGCGGCTGCGTTGCCCCTGGCGGGGATGCGCTTTGCGCAGGCGGTGCGCAGCCATCGGTTCTGGTTGTGCAACGTCGCGCTGGCGCTGGTGGTGGCAGGCGTGGTGGGCATGGTGGCCAACACCGTGCCGCTGCTGCGTGACCTGGGTCTGTCGGCGACTGCGGCCGGTGCCGTCTTCAGTGTCTTCGGCGCGGCGCTCATCGCCGGGCGGCTGCTGGTGGGCGTGCTGTTGGACCGCCTGTGGGCGCCGGGCGTGGCGGCCGTCACGCTGAGCCTGCCGGCACTGGGCTGTGCCATTTTCCTGCACGCCGACGCCAGCACACCTCTGGCGCTGCTCATGCTGGGCACCGCCTTGGTAGGCGCAGGCTCGGGTGCGGAGTTCGACATCGCGGCCTACCTGGTGGCGCGCTACTTCGGGATGCGCGACTACGGCAAGGTCTTCGGCGTGCACCTGGGCGTGGCCACGGTCGGCTCGGCTGCGGCGCCGTTCCTGTTTGCGGCGCTGCTGCGCTCGGGCGGCGGCTACGGACCGTTGCTGCTGGTGTGCATCGCCTGCTTCCTCTTCGGTCCCTTGCTGCTGCTGGCACTGGGCCGCTACCCGCGGTTCGACACCGCCGTGGACGAGCCTTGCGCCGCCGTCACGCCCGTGCGGGCCACTTGAGTTCTTACCCTGAGACAACCACTGGAGACCATCATGAGCAACGTATCGAACGCTGAAAAGCTGGAGCAGGCCTACGCCAGCGTGTCCGACACCTACCGCGGCTTGACCGAAGACCTCTACGGCGCGTGCCGCCAGATGCGCGAGACAACGCCCGTCTACGAAGGCGACTACATCGCCAAGTTCCTTGGCGTGCCGACCAACGCCGGGTTGCAGGCCGGCACCAGGCCGACCTACGCGGTGTTCAAGTACCAGGACGTGATGAACGTGCTCAAGGACGCCAAGCGCTTCACCAGCAGCTTCATCCTCGAGGGCATGGGCAAGGTCTGGGACGGGCTGATGATCCTGGGCATGGACGGCGAGGCGCACCGCCACGTGCGTGCGCTGCTGCAGCCGGCCTTCATGCCGGACAACGTGAACAAGTGGCGTCCCAAGATCGATCGCGTGGTGCGCGAGGATTTCGTGCTGCCGATGCTGCCGAAGAAGAAGGCCGACCTCATGGACATGGGCCTGCACTTTCCGGTGCGGGTGATGTATGCGCTCGTCGGCTTCCCCGAGAACGACGCCGACGAGTACAACCAGTACGCCGCCTGGGCGCTGTCGATGCTGGCTGCCAACCAGCTTGACAAGGCCAAGGCCGAGGAAGGCCGCAAGATCGCCGCCCAGTCGGTCAAGAGCCTGTACGACGCACTGATGGTGCAGGTCAAGCAACGCCGCGCCGAGGGCGCCAAGGGTGACGACCTCATCAGCCGGCTCATCAACGCCGAGTACGAGGGCCACAAGCTCGACGATCACGAGGTCGCCACCTTCGCCCGCTCGCTGCTGCCCGCCGCCGGTGAGACGACCACGCGCACCTTCAGCGCGGCGATGACGTTCCTGCTCACGGTACCGGGCCTGGTGGAGCGCGTGCGCAGCGACCGCACGCTGGTGCCCAAGCTCATCGACGAGGCGGTGCGCTTCGAGCCGTCGTCCACCTTCAAGGTGCGCGAAACCGCCGAGGACGTCGAGATCGGCGGCGTCACCATTCCCAAGGGCTCGTTCGTGCAGTGCATGGTGGCCTCGGCCAATCGCGACCCGAGCGTGTTCGAGAACCCCGACGTGTTCGACATCGACCGTCGGCAGAAGCCGTCGTTTGGCTTCGGCTTCGGGCCGCACATGTGCATCGGCCAGTTCGTGGCGAAGCTCGAGTTGCTGTGTGCCATCAACGCGCTGCTTGACCTGTGCCCGAACCTGCGCCTGGACCCGGAGCAGCCTTCGCCCAGGATCGAGGGCGCGCACCTGCGTGGCGCCAAGAGCGTGCACGTGATCTGGGATTGAGGCTGCGGCCCGATCCGCGACCGCCCGTACGACAGCAACCCGGACAGGACACGACCCATGCGTCACTTCACGAACGTTCCCGAGCGCGCCGACTTCGCCTACCAGTGCCTAGTAGGTCCGCAGAAGGTCAGCGGCACCAAGCTTGCCGACCTGCGCGACCACTTCGGCCTCAAGCTCACCAAGCACATGCCCTTCGGCAGCGTGCGTGACGAGGAGGGGCACATCTACTCGATGGTGCGCGCCCTCAACGCGCCCGGCAGCACGCCAAACCCCACCAAGTTCATCTACCAGAGCACGCGGCTGGACAACAAGCACATCCGCGTCGACAAGGAGAAGATCGCGCCGCGTGCGCTGACCATGTTCCCCGCGCGCGGGCTGGACAACGACACCGCCTGGTGGTCCAGCCTGGAAGGCGAGCCGGGCCAGCCCTGGCACCTGACCGCCTCGGGCAGCGCCTTCAGCTGGCGCGAAGAGGGCCTCTTTGACCTGCATGGCAAGCTCATCGGCAACGGCATGCAGTGGTATCTGCCCGGCGTGGACTGGGGCACCTTCTACGTCTCGCAGCTCTACGACGTGGCGGGCACCTGCGAGGGCCGCAAGGTCAAGGGCGTCATCGCGCTGGACCAGGCCTGGATGGCGGAGGGCGGCGCCATCCACATGAGCAAGGACCTGGTGGTCAACCACAAGATGCACGTCATCTGGTGGAGCTTCGCCACCATCTACAAGGACGGCACCTGGGATGCCGGCTCGTTCATGGTCGGGCATGACAACCTCGGCTACGCCATCTTCCAGAACGAGAAGGGCGAGATCCGCTGCACCACCGACATCGAAGGGACGGTGCGGCACAAGGATGGCAGCTGGTTCGCGCAGGACGCACGCATCGTGCTCGAGGGCCAGGAGGAATGGGAGTTCGTGCCCGATCCCAAGGGCGAGATGATCGACTTTGTCGGTGGCTTTCCCATCACCGCACAGCAGGAAGGCCGCTGGCGCCGCGTGGGCGACACGCGCGAGCCCGACCGCTGGATGGCCTGGGGCGAGAGCGACAAGCGCAACGGCAGCGCACGCAACGTGCGTGGCCAGGAGGTCTGAACAGCATGGACGCCCGAGCCATCGAAGGCTTCCTGCACGCGCAGGTCAAGGCCTGGAACGCCGGCGACAAGGCGGCGTTCCTTGCGGCCTACCGCACGGCTGCGCCTGAGGGCCTGGAGATCGAGTACGTGGGTCGCGGCCCGGCCGCCGACGGCTGGGCGGTGCTCGAGGGCATGTGGGCGCAGCAGAGCGCACGCATCGAGATCGAGGAGGTCGCCGCCGTCGTCAACGGCAACGAGGCGGCCTGCCACAACCGCAACCGGCTGCGCGGCACCTCGACGGCCATCGAGACCATCGAGCTCTACCGCTTCGATGCCGGGCGGCTGTCGGTGCGCTACTTCGTGCGCCAGCCGTGAACGCGGTCGCTCCCGTGGAGCAGCAGCCCACCGCTCCTGCGCTGGACCCGCGGGCGTTCCGTGCCGCGCTGGGGAGCTTCGCCACCGGCGTGACCGTCATCACCGCGCGGGCGGCCGATGGCGCGCCCGTCGGCCTCACGGCCAACAGCTTCAACTCGGTCTCCCTGGAGCCGCCGATGGTGCTGTGGAGCCTGGCACGCAAGTCGCTGAGCCTGCCGGTGTTCGCACAGGCCCAGCACTGGGCGGTGCACGTGCTCGCTGCGGATCAGGAAGCGTTGTCCACGAGCTTTGCGCGCTCAGGCACGCACAAGTTCGCAGGGCTGGCGATGGAGGACGGTCTCGGGGGCGTACCGCTGCTCGAAGGCTGTGCGGCGCGCTTCCAGTGCCGCACGGCTTTCCAGCACGAGGGCGGCGACCACCTGATCTTCGTGGGGGAGGTGCTCGCCTTCGATCGGGCCGAGCGCGCGCCGCTGGTTTTCCATGCCGGGCGCTACGCGCTGGCCGCGCGGCGTGACCCGCAGTTGCCGCAAGCCCGCAGCGCCCGCGTGGCCGGGGGCTTGGGCGAAGACCTGCTGGGCTACCTGCTGGGCCGTGCCTACTTCCAGTGCCACCTGGAAATGCGCGAGCGTGCCGCCGCGGCCGGCCTCGATGAGCACCAGTGGGTCATCGTCGCGGCCCTGACCGTGCGCGACGGCGTCGGTGTCGCCGAGCTGGAGGCGGCGCTGGGCTACGTGCTTGACGGCCCCGTGGAGCCCGTACTGCGATCCCTGCGGGCTCAGGGCTGGGTCATGGCCACCGGCAGCGATCCCTCGTCTACCGCCCGCTACACCCTGACCCCTGACGGCCGTGACCGCTCGCTGCACCTGCTGGCCGCGGCCAAGGCGCACGAAGCCGAGCTGCTGGCGCGCTTCGGCTACGACGAGGGCGCGCTGCTGAAGCTGCAACTGCAAAAGTTCATTGCCGCCACCAATCCCGGGCTACACGACCTCTGGCACGACGCCTGAGGGCAGCCCCTTTCCTGGAGACACCCCCATGCACACCGTGGACCCCGCAGCTGTCGAGCGCTTCATGCTCGGCCAGGTCGCCTGCTGGAACGCACATGACAAGGCTGGCTTCCTGGCCCTCTACCGCGAGATGGCACCGCAGCGGCTGGAAATCGAGTACGTCGGCCGCGACGAACAGGCCGACGGCTGGTTCGTCATCGAGGAGATGTACGACAAGCACAACCACCAGATCACGCTCGACGTGGTGGCGACCATCGTCAACGGCAACGAGGCTGCCGTGCACCACCGCAATTGCATCGTCGGCACCGACCTGGCCATCGAGAGCATCGAGACCTACCGCTTCGAGCCCGGGGCGCTGTACGTGCGCTATTTCCTCAAGCCGCCCGCACCTGGTGCGCTCGAGCTCGATCAATTCCGAGGCTTCGCCGCCGCCAAGGAGGTGTCGGCATGAGCCCCGCTTCAAACCTGCCTGGCCCGCATCCCGGTCGCTTCGAGGATCAGGTTGCCATCGTCACCGGTGGCGCCTCGGGCATCGGCGAAGCCACCTGCCGCCGCCTGGTGGCCGAAGGCGCGACGGTCGTGATCGCCGACGTCAACGAGGAGCGCGCGCAGGCCCTGGCCGCCGAGCTGGGCCCTGCAGCCCGTGCCCAGGTGTTCGATGCCGCCGACGTGAAAAGCATCGAGCGCCTCGTGCTCGGCACGGTCGAGCGCCTGGGCCGCCTGGACGTGCTGCACAACAACGCCGCGCTCAGCGCGCCGGATATCCACAGGCGCGACAACAACGCCATCGACATCGAGTTCGAGGTCTGGGACCACGTGATGGCGGTCAACCTGCGCGGCTACCTGGCCGGCTGCAAGTACGCTTTGCCGACCATGATCGCGCAAGGCGGCGGTGCCATCGTCAACACCGCCTCCACCGGCGGCTTCGCCGGCGACATCACGCGCATGGCCTACAGCGTGTCCAAGGCCGCCATCATCGGCCTGACACGCCAGATCGCCACGCACCACGGCAAGCAGGGCATCCGCTGCAACGCCGTGGCACCTGGGTTGGTGCTCACGCCCGGCACCCGGGGTGCCGCGGCCTCCGTGATCGAGGTCATGCAGCGCCACCTGCTGGTGCCGGAGTTCGGCGAGCCCGAGGACATCGCCGCGCTGGTGTGCTTCCTGGCCTCCGCTGAAGCGCGCTACATCAACGGGCAGACCTACATCGCCGACGGCGGCATGCTGGCGCATAACCCCACGATGGCCGACCTCGTCGACATGGCACGCCGCGGTGGCTGAGGCCGCGACGCCCGGGCTGCGGGCCCCCTTGTCACGCCCGGCGTTTCGCATGCTGTGGCTGGCCTGGCTGGCCGGCAACATGACCATGTGGATGCACGAGGTGGTCGCAGCCTGGCGCATGGCGCAGCTCACCGATAGCCCGCTGCTGGTGGCCGGCGTGCAGGCTGCAGGCACGCTGCCGCTGTTCCTGCTTGGGCTGGCCAGTGGCGCATTGGCCGACTCGCTGGAGCGCCGGCGCTTCCTGGCCTTCGCACAGGCCTGGATCGCGCTGACGGCCGCGGTGCTGGCCGTGCTGGCGGCAACCGACGCGATGACGCCCGTCACGCTGCTGGTGTTATGCCTGCTCAATGGCGTGGGTCTGGCGCTGCGCTTTCCAGTGTTTTCTGCGCTGGTGCCCGACATGGTGCCGCGCGAGCAGCTGGCCGCAGCGCTCACGCTTAACGCCGTGGCCATCAACCTGACGCGGGTTGTCGGTCCGATCGTGGCTGGGGCCGTGCTGGCCTCGTTGGGCACCGTGGCGGTGTTCGTCCTCAATGCTGCGATGTCGGTACTGGCATGCTGGCTGATCCTGCGTGCCCGCGTGGCCACGCATGCCAGGCC
>JAEYPG010000052.1 GCA_023410975.1 Pseudomonadota bacterium | reverse complement strand
CGTCGCCGCCCAGGAGCTTGGCCTGCACGCCCAGCGACACCATCTGGCGCAGCATCGGGCCGCCCTGCGCGGAGTAGCCGCCGAAGAACACGGCATCGGGCTTGGCGCTGCGGATGGAGGTCAGGATCGGCGTGAAGTCCGTGGCCTTGTCGGTCGTGAACTCCTGCTTGACGACATTCAGGCCCTGGCGCTTGGCCTCGGCCATGAACTCCTGCACCAGGCCCTGGCCGTAGGCGCTGCGGTCGTCCACCACGGCCACGTTCTTGATCTTCATCTCCTTGGCGGCATAGACCGCCATGGCCGCGCCCAGCTGCACGTCGTTCACGCCGATGCGGAACAGGCGCGGGTAGCCCAGCTCGGTGATCTTGGGGTTGGAGCCCACGGTGAGCATCACCATGCCGGCCTCGTTGTAGACGCGCCCGGCGGGGATGGCGACGCCGGAGTTGTACGGGCCGACCACGAATCTAACTTTGCTGTCGGCCAGCTTCTGCGCCACGGCGACGCCCTGGCGCGGGTCGGCGGCGTCGTCTTCAGGCACGACCTCGAAGGTGACCTTCTGGCCGCCGACCTGCACGCCCTTGGCGTTGAGCTCCTTGACGGCCAGCAGCAGGCCGTCACGGTTGTCCACGCCGTAGGCCGACTGCGGGCCCGACAGCGGGCTGCTGAAGCCGAGCTTGACGACTTCCTGGGCCTGCGCGGCGAAGGAGGCCGCGGCCAGGGCCGCGGGCACGAGCGCGGCGGCGACGCGGCGCGCGAGGGGAATGGGCTTCCTCATGAGATGCGAAGTGGTTGAGCTTCTGTTTGAAGCGGGGCCGACATTGTGGCTCCGCGGCGGGCCGCCACCCAGCGGGGCAAGGGTCTCCACTTGCTTGACACCTAAAGTATTGAAACCTAAATTGCCCCGCACCGGCCCCCAGGGGTCACCGTCGTTGAACGGAGGCGTGGCGCATGAAGATCGCGTGCATCGGCGGCGGACCCGCGGGCCTGTACTTCGGGCTGCTCATGAAGCGGCTCAACGCGGCGCACGAGGTCAGCGTCATCGAGCGCAACCGGCCCTATGACACCTTCGGCTGGGGCGTGGTGTTCTCCGATGCCACCATGGAGAACATGCGCCGCTGGGACCCCGCCAGCGCCGCGGCCATCGAGGAAGCCTTCAACCACTGGGACGACATCGAGCTGCGCTTCAAGGGCCGGCGCATTCGTTGCGCAGGCCACGGCTTCGTGGGCATTGGACGTAAGCGCTTGCTCAACATTCTGCAAGCGCGATGCGAGGAAGAGGGCGTGCGGCTGGTGTTCGAGCGCGAGGTGGAGTCCGACGCCGAGTTCGCCGATGCCGACCTCATCGTCGCCAGCGACGGCATCAACTCGCGCATCCGCGCCCGGCACGCGCAGCACTTCCAGCCCGACATCGTCACCCGCCCCAACCGCTACATCTGGCTGGGCACGAGGAAGCTTTACGACGCCTTCACCTTCGACTTCGTGCGCACGGAGCACGGCTGGTTCCAGGCCCACATCTACAAGTTCGACCGCGACACCTCCACCTTCATCGTCGAGTGCCCTGAAGCCGTGTGGCGCGCGCACGGGCTGGACCAGGCGGACACGGCGCAGTCCATCGCCTTCTGCGAGCGGCTGTTTGCCGACAACCTTCAGGGCGAAGCGCTCCTGAGCAACGCCCGGCACCTGCGCGGCTCGGCGTGGCTCAACTTCCAGCGCGTGAGCTGCGCCCACTGGTGGCTGCGCAATGCGCAGGGCAGCCACGTGGTGCTCATGGGAGACGCGGTGCACACGGCGCATTTCGCCATCGGCTCCGGCACCAAGCTGGCGCTGGAGGACGCGATCGAGCTCACGCGCCAGTTCCAGTTGCTGGGCGACACGCCGGCGCACATTCCCGAGGCGCTGGAGCGTTGGCAGGAGGCGCGGCGCGTCGAGGCGCTGCGGCTGCAGAACGCGGCCTGGAATGCGATGGAATGGTTCGAGGTCTGCGGCGAGCGCTACTGCGACCAGCTCGAACCCGAGCAGCTCATGTACTCGCTGCTCACGCGCAGCCAGCGCATCAGCCACGAGAACCTGCGGCTGCGCGACAAGGCCTGGCTCGAAGGCTACGAGCGCTGGTTCGCCGCGCGTGCCGGCGTGGAGCGCGGGCCCGAGCTGCCCGCGGTGCCGCCCATGTTCACGCCCTTCGGCGTGCGCTCGGTGCAGCTGAAGAACCGCGTCATCGTCTCGCCCATGGCCCAGTACTCCTGCGTGGACGGCGTGCCGGGCGACTACCACCTGGTGCACCTGGGCGCGCGGGCCATGGGCGGCGCCGCGCTGGTGTGCGCGGAGATGACCTGCACCAGCCCCGACGCGCGCATCACGCCCGGCTGCCCGGGGCTGTGGAACGACGCGCAGGGCGAGGCCTGGCGGCGCATCGTCGAGTGGGTGCATGCGAACACCGACGCGAAGATCGCCATGCAGCTGGGCCACGCCGGCGCCAAGGGTTCCACGCGCCGCGCCTGGGACGGCATAGACCTGCCGCTGCCCGACGGCGGGCCGGAGCCCAACTGGCCGCTGGTCAGCGCCTCGCCGCAGCAGTACCTCGCCGGCGTCAGCGCCTGGTCGCGCGCCATGACGCGGGAGGAGATGGACCGGGTGCGGGAGGACTTCGTGGCCGCCGCGCACCGTGCCGCGCGGGCCGGCTTCGACTGGCTGGAACTGCACTGCGCACACGGTTACCTGCTGTCCTCCTTCCTCTCGCCGCTGACCAACCGGCGCGAGGACGGCTACGGCGGCACGCTGGAGAACCGGCTGCGCTACCCGCTGGAGGTGTTCCGCGCCGTGCGCGCGGCCTGGCCCGAGCACCTGCCAATGTCGGTGCGCATCTCCGCGCACGACTGGGTGCCGGGCGGCAACACGCCCGCGGAAGCGGTGGCGATCGCCCAGGCCTTCAAGGCCGCGGGCGCGGACCTGATCGACGTGTCCTCGGGGCAGGTGAGCAAGGACGAGCACGTCATCTTCGGCCGCATGTTCCAGACGCCCTTTGCCGACCGGGTGCGGCAGGAGGCGGGCATCGCCACCATCGCGGTGGGCGCCATCAGCGAGGCCGACCACGTGAATTCGATCATCGCCGCCGGCCGCGCCGACCTGTGCGCCGTGGCGCGTCCGCACCTGGCCAACCCGGCCTGGACGCTGCTGGAGGCGGCCAAGATCGGCTTCACCGAGGTGGCGTGGCCCCGGCAGTACCTGGCGGCCAAGCGGCAGCTCGAATCCAACCTCGCGCGCGAAAAGGCGGCGGCGGCCCAGGCCGTGCCGGGGCGTGCATGAGCGCCGCCTTGCCGCTGGCCGGACGCCATGCGCTGGTCACGGGCGCGGGGCGCGGCATCGGCGCGGCCATCGCGCACCGTCTGGCGGTGGACGGCGCGACGCTGACGCTGCTGGGC
>JAEYPG010000046.1 GCA_023410975.1 Pseudomonadota bacterium | reverse complement strand
CGCGCGCCGCAGCGCCGCCTGCAGCAGCGGGTGCGCCGGGTCGTGGCCCACGCCGGGCAGCATTTCCAGCGTCGCCCAGGGCACGGCGGCCTGCAGCGCGCGTGCGCCTTCGGGCGGGCATACGGCGTCCTGACCGCCGTGCAGCAGGTGCGTCGGCACGCGCGGCAGCGCCGCGCAGCGCTCCAGCAGCGGCGGCGACTGCAGCCAGCAGCCCTGGCGCAGGTAGTGCGCCTGCACGCGGTAGCGGTCCACCAGCGCGGCCAGCGCCTCGCCTTCGGGCGCCGCGGTGCCCTCGTCGTGTCCGCAGCGCTGGCGCTCCCACCACCACCAGCGCAGCGACAGCGCCCGCGCCGCCTCGGCCTCCACCTCGGGCAGCGTGCTCCACCCTTGGGCCAGCTCGTCCGGCGCGCCGTCGAAGAAAGCGTTGATGTCCTCCTCGCGCGCCAGGAAGGTGTTGCGCAGCAACAGCCCGCTGGCCGCCTCGGGCTGGTCCAGCGCGTGCGCCAGCGCCAGCGTCGCGCCCCAGGAGCCGCCCACCACCAGCCAGCGCTCCAGCCCCAAGCGCCGGCGCAGCAGCCACAGGTCGTCCAGCAGCTTCTCGGTGGTGTTCTTCAGCACGCTGCCGCGCGGCGTGCTGTGGCCAGAGCCGCGCTGGTCCGGGCAGATCAGGCGGTAGCGTTCCAGGTCGAAGCCCTGGCGCAGCAGCGGGCTGCAGCCGGAGCCCGGGCCGCCGTGCAGCAGCAGCGCGGGCAGGCCGTCGTCACGGCCCCATTCCTCCACGTGCAGCACGTGGTCGTGGCCCACGGGCCAGGCGTGGGTGCGCAGAGGAGAGGCGTACAGCTCGGAAGACACGCGGCGATGGTATCGGCCACGGCAAGCCCCCCGGCGCGGCCCAGGGTGTCCGGTGCAGATTCATGATTTTCATGAGGCGCGATTCCAGACCCCCGGACTGTGGCGCGCCGGCCGCCGGCGAGACGATGGCGCCTGGAACGACGTTCCCGCGGAAGCTTCAAAACCCACAAGGCGCCGCGCCACCACAAGGAGACCTGAGCATGCAATGGACGACTCCCACCGCCACCGATCTGCGTTTCGGCTTCGAAATCACGATGTACGTGGCCGCTCGCTGATCCACTGACAGCGACCAAGCCGGGGCGGCCCGGTGCGCGCCGTGCCGCCCCGCGCACATCCAGATCACGGGACCACGGGACGCCATGCGCATCACCATCCTGGGCTCCGCCGCCGGCGGAGGCTTTCCGCAGTGGAACTGCAACTGCCGCAACTGCGCCGGGGTGCGCGCCGGCACCGTGCGCGCCAAGGCCCGCACGCAGTCTTCCATCTTCATCCAGCCCGACGCGGGCGCCGACGGGCTGCTGCTCAACGCCTCGCCGGACATCCTCCAGCAGATCAAGGCCACGCCGGCGCTGCAGCCCGGTCGCGCGCTGCGCGACACGGCCATCGCCGCCGTGCTGCTGATCGACGGCCAGATCGACCACGCCACGGGCCTGTTCATGCTGCGCGAGCGCAACGGGAAGCTGCCGCTGTGGTGCACCGATGCCGTGGCGCAGGACCTCTCCACCGGCAATCCCATCCTGCGCGTGCTGGAGCACTACTGCGGCGTGGACCGCCGCCGCATCCAGCCCGACGGCACGCCGTTCGAGATCCCGGGCCTGGCGCCGCTGGTGTTCCGCGCCATCGCGCTGTCCAGCAAGGCCGCGCCCTACTCGCCGCACCGTGACGCGCCGGAGCCGGGCGACAACATCGGGCTGTCGGTCACGGACCCGCGCAGCGGCAAGACCTTGTTTTACGCGCCGGGCCTGGGCGAGATCGACGCGCAGGTGTTCGACGCCATGCGCCAGGCCGACGCCGTGATGGTGGACGGCACCTTCTGGACCGACGACGAGATGCAGCGCCTGGGCCTGAGCCGCAAGACCGCGCACGACATCGGCCACCTGGCGCAGAGCGGCCCGGGCGGCATGGTCGAGTGGCTGAACAAGCTGCCCGCCTCCACGCGCCGGCTGCTCATCCATATCAACAACACCAATCCCATCCTCGACGAGGACTCGGCCGAGCGCGCCGAGGTCGAACGCGCGGGCATCACCGTGTGCGAGGACGGCATGGCCCTTGACCTCTGAGCCTCAACAACACAACGACAGCGGAGACCCCATGCGCGCCGACATCCTGTACCAAGCCGCCCCGGCCTATGACGACCGCCCGGCCTGGAGCCGCGAAGAGTTCGAAGCCAAGCTGCGCGAGCGCGGACGCAGCTATCACATCCACCACCCGCTCAACGTGATGCTCAACACCGGCAAGGCCACGCCGGAGCAGGTGCGCGGCTGGGTGGCGAACCGGTTCTATTACCAGATCGCGATTCCGGTGAAGGACGCGAACGTGATGGCCAACTGCCCCGACCGCGACGTGCGCCGCGGATGGGTGCAGCGCATCCTGGACCACGACGGGTTCGAGATCGGCGGCATCACGGACCCCGGTGGCATTGAGGCCTGGCTGCGCCTGGCGCAAGCAGTGGGCCTGAGCCGCGAGGAAGTCGAGGACCTGCGCCATCTCGTCCCGGCCGTGCGCTTCGCGGTGGACGCCTACATCAACTTCGCGCGCAAGGCGCCGTGGCAGGAGGCGGTGTGCTCCTCGCTGACGGAGCTGTTCGCGCCCGAGATCCACAAGCAGCGCCTGGCGACCTGGCCGCAGCACTACGGGTGGATCGAGCCCGAGGGGCTGACCTACTTCCGCAACCGCGTCAGCCAGGCTCGGCGCGACGTGGAGCAGGGCCTGGCGATCACGCTGGACCACTTCAACACCCGCGCGCTGCAGGAACGGGCGCTGGAGATCCTGCAGTTCAAGCTCGACATCCTGTGGGCCATGAACGACGCCATGGCGCAGCGCTACGGAGTGAACGCATGACGGGCGCGCCGCCGCTTTCAAGCAGCCCGCGCATCGGCCGCGGGTTCAGGCTGCAGTGGGAGCAGGTGCAGGACTGCTGGGTGCTGCTCTACCCGGAAGGCATGGTCAAGCTCAACCAGAGCGGCGGCGAGATCCTCAAGCGCTGCGACGGCACGCGCAGCGTGGCGCAGATCGTCGCGGAGCTGGAGCAGGCTTTCGGCATGCAGGGCCTGGAGAAGGACGTGGTGGCTTTCATGGAAATCGCCGGCAAGCAGCGCTGGCTGGAGTGGGGGGCCGCCTGATGTCATCCCCCCTGCCCGCCACCAGCGCCGCGCTGGCCGCGGCGCGTCCCGGACCGCCGCTGTGGCTGCTGGCGGAGGTCACGTACCGCTGCCCGCTGCACTGCGTGTTTTGCTACAACCCGGTCGACTTCGCCCGGCACGAGCAGGAGCTGTCCACCGAGGAGTGGCTGCGCGTGCTGCGCGAGGGCCGCGAGCTGGGCGCCGTGCAGTGCGGCTTCTCCGGCGGCGAGCCGCTGCTGCGCGGGGACCTGGAAGAGCTCGTCGCCGAGGCGCACCGCCTGGGCTACTACACCAACCTGCTGACCTCGGGCGTAGGCCTCACGCCCCAGCGCGCCAAGGCGCTCAAGGCGGCGGGACTGGACCACGTGCAGCTCTCGTTCCAGGACTCCACGAAGGAAGTGAACGACTTCCTCTCGCACACCAAGACCTTCGAGCTGAAGCGCCGCGTCGCCGCGCTGATCAAGGAGCAGGGCTGGCCGATGGTGATGAACGTGGTGCTGCACCGCCTCAACATCGACCACATCGACCCGATCATCGCCCTGGCCGACGAGCTGGGCGCGGAGTACGTGGAGCTGGCCAACACGCAGTACTACTCCTGGGCCTTCCTCAACCGCGAGCAGCTGCTGCCCACGCGCGAGCAGCTGCAGCGCGCCGAAGCCGTGACCGACGCCTGGCGCCTGAAGCTGGGCGACCGGATGAAGCTGTTCTTCGTGGCGCCGGACTACCACGAGGGCCGGGCCAAGAAGTGCGTCAACGGCTGGGGAAACATGTTCATCACCGTCACCCCCGACGGCGACCTGCTGCCCTGCCACACCGCCAAGATGCTGCCGGGCCTCAGCTTCCCCAACGTGCGCGACAGCTCGCTGCGCGCGGCCTGGTTCGATTCCGAGGGCTTCAACCGCTACCGCGGCACGGGCTGGATGAAGGAGCCCTGCGCCAGCTGCGAGCACAAGGAGCAGGACCTGGGCGGCTGCCGCTGCCAGGCCTACCTGATCGCCCAGGACGCCGAGGCCGCCGACCCCGTGTGCGCCAAGAGCCCGCACCACCACCTGGTGCAGGAAGCGGTGCAGCGCGCCGAAAGCGGCGCGCCGTCACCGGTGCGGGAGCAGCCGCTGGTGTTCAGAGATCCTGGGAATTCGCGCCGGCTGACGCCGGCAGGAGTGCGCTGACCGCCAAGCCAGCCGCTCCGCTCCCAGCAAGCAAGAGGGCGCTTACTCACTGCGTCCCCCCTTAATTCCGCCTTCATTCCATCCCCCGAGCATCACGCCATCGAAGAAGTTCCCGCCGCGCCACGCGGCGTCTTTCGAGGAGCGTGTGTGCTGTCCTTGTCCCTATCGCCGCGGGAGCCGGCGGATCCCCCGATGTGCGCCTTGGCCCAGCTGCCGGGCTTGCGAATACATGGCCCCGACGCGGCAGGCCGTGACGCCGTCGAGGCCTTCATCCACGAGGTCTACCGCCACCGCTACGGAGCCCGGGTTCGGCATTTCACGCCGACGCTGGTGAGCCTGCGGGACCCTGCCAGCGGG
>JAEYPG010000018.1 GCA_023410975.1 Pseudomonadota bacterium | reverse complement strand
GCGTTGGCCGCAGGACTGGGGGCGCCGCGGCCCGCATGCTCCGCGATGGGCCCCGCCCGCCGCCTCCGGCATCTCCATCCGCGCCGCGTTGGCATGGTTGCCGCAATCACTGTACGTTCATACAGTTCCGTCACCTTGGACCCCCTGATGGAGCGCTACATGGACTATGTCGATGGTTTCGTCGCAGCCGTGCCCACGGCCAACCGGGAGATCTACAGGCAGCACGCCGAGCGGGCGGCCGTCGTGTTCAAGGAGCACGGCGCGCTTTCGCTGGTGGAGTGCTGGGGCGATGACGTGCCGGAGGGAAAGCTGACGTCCTTCCCGATGGCCGTCCAGCGCCGGCCTGACGAGACGGTCGTGTTCTCCTGGATCACCTGGCCGTCGAAGCAGGCGCGCGACGAAGGAATGAAGAAGGTCATGGAGGACCCGCGCCTGCAGCCCGACACCAACCCCATGCCCTTCGACGGCAAGCGGCTGATCTACGGCGGCTTCCAGATGATCGTGAACGCCTGAGCGCTGTCGGGCATCACGATTGCCACCGGCCGGGCCTGTTGAATTTCAAAGCCGGCTGCCGTGATGCCACGTGCTGTACCCTTGCCCACAGCCTCGCGCACTTGCGGCTGTCGGCCTGCTTGACGTGCGGGTTCACGCAATTGCCGTTTCCTTCGTCTTTCGCCTGATCCGCAGCTTCGGGGCAAGCGCCGGGAACTGGCGCGCCGTGCTGCGCTGTCTCCTGGTGCTGTCGTGCGTCCTGGTGCTGGGCGCCGCGCGTGCCGAGCCCGATGACAACCCGGACGCCGTGATCGACGGCGCGCGCAAGACCCTGGAAACGCTGCAGCGCCAACTGCAGGCCCGGGAGCTGAGCGACGCGCAGCTGGTGGACATGCGCCGCACGCTGCTGGCGATGCAGCAGCAGGCCGAGGACGTGATCGAGCAGCAGACGCAGCAGCTCCAGGGAGCCCAGGACCGGCTGGCGGGGCTGGGGCCGGCAGCCAGCAGCCCCGCGGCGGAGGCGCCCGACGTCGTGGCGCAGCGCCAGAGCCTGGAGAAGTCCAGCAGCGAGATCGAGGCCCGGGTGAAGCTGGCCCGGCTGCTGATCGTCGAGAGCGAGCAAGTGGCGGACGAGGTGGCCGTCCTGCAGCGCAAGCGTTTTCGCGACGAGCTGTTCGAACGCACCGACTCGCTGCTGAGCGCGGCCTTCTGGACCGACCTGCGCGCCAGCTGGCACCGCGACCGCATCCGCCTGGAACAACTGGCAGCGCCGCTGCGCGCACCGCCGCCGGGGCGGTTGGCTTGGAGCGTGGCCGGGGGCCTGGCCTTGATCGCCATGGCGGTGGCATTGCGCAGGGCCCTGGGGCGCTGGCTCGACCGCTTCGTCACGCAGCGCATTCCCCAGGGGCGTCTGCGCCGGTCGTTCTTCGCACTGGCCCGTTCGCTGCTGGCGATCCTCCTGCCCGGCGCGGTGGCCTACGCGCTGCTGTTCGCCTTCCGCCAGGCCGGGCTGAGGCAGGGGTGGGAAACGCTGCTGGGCGACGCGCTGGGAGCCGTGTGCTTCTCGGCCTATGTCGTCGGGCTGGGCCGCTCTCTGCTCCTGGCCAAACGGCCTTCGTGGCGCCTGCTGCCACTGCCTGACCACCTCGCACACGGCCTGCGCCCGTACCCGCTGCTGCTGGGCTGGGCCGTTTTCGTCAGCTGGCTGCTGCAGCGGCTCGGCGCGCTGGTCCAGACCGGGCTGTCCACGGCCGTGGCCATCGACGCACTGGTGACGCTGGCGTTGGGCCTGATCCTGGTGCGGGGCGTGTCGCGGGCGGAGCGGCTGCGTCGCCACGGGCAAGCGCCCTCGTCCGCCGCGACGCCGGCCCGCCCCTGGTGGCTGTCCCTGCTCATCGTCGCCATCTGGCTGCTGCTGGTGCTGAGCCTGGGGGCCATCCTGATCGGCTACGTGGCGCTGGGCAGCTTTGTGGTGCGCCAGGCGGTATGGATCACGGTCCTGGCCGGCTCGGCCTACCTGCTGTGCGCGGTGGTGGACGACGCCGCCACGGCATGGCAGGCCCGGCCCGCGGCGGACGAATCCCAGGACGAGGCTGCGAGCCGCCTGGACGCTGCTTCGGGCCGGCGCGCGCAATTGGCCGTGCTGGCTTCAGGCGCTCTGCGGCTGCTGGTCGTGCTGATGCTGCTGATCCTGCTGCTTGCGCCATTCGGCGAAGGGCCGAGCGAGCTGCTGGGCCATACCAGCCGGTTGGGCACGGGCATCACGATCGGCGCGCTGGAGCTGCGCCCGGCGTCGGTGCTGCAGGCGGTGCTGGTGTTCATGCTGACGCTGGGCGCCCTGAAGGTGCTGCAGAACTGGCTGGCCTGCCGCTACCTGCCGACCACCTCGCTGGACGCGGGCATGCGCAGTTCCCTCGTGACGCTGCTGGGCTTTGTCGGCCTGGTGGTGGCCGTGGCACTCGGGCTCTCGGCCGTGGGCCTGGCGCTGGACAAGGTGGCCTGGATCGCCAGCGCGCTGACGGTGGGCGTCGGCTTCGGCATGCAGGCAGTGGTGTCCAACTTCGTCTCGGGCCTGATCCTGCTGGCCGAGCGGCCGGTGAAGGTCGGCGACTGGGTGGCCTTGGGTGGGGTGGAAGGCGACATCCGGCGCATCAACGTGCGCGCGACCGAGATCCGCATGGGAGACCGCTCCACCGTGATCGTGCCCAACTCGGAGTTCATCACCAAGGTCGTTCGCAACGTCACGCACGACAACCCGCTGGGCCTGGTCCAGGTCAAGCTGCCGCTGCCCCTGGACGTCGACGTGGAGCGGGTGCGCGAGCTGCTGCTGCAGGCCTTCCAGGCACACGAGGAGGTGCTGCAGGACCCGCCGCCGAACGTGCTGCTCGACGGTGTCGAAGGCGACAAGCTCGTCTTCAACGCCACCGGCTTCGTCTCATCCCCCCGCAAGACCGCCGCCACACGCAGTGCACTGCTGTTCAAGGTGATGAGCGAGCTGCGCCGGATGAGACAGGCGCCGTGACGAGCATCGCCGCCTCCGGTGAAGACAGGACTCACGCCTGGCGCGGCTCCTGCTCCAGGAAGAAACGCAGCATGTGCGCCATGACGATGGGCGACTGCCACTGCCGGGCATCCAGGCGCCGGATGAGCGTCGGGTTCGCCACGCCGGCTTGCACCACATGGATGCGCAGGCGCTCCATCCACTGCGCCTGCTCGGCGGCCGGCAGCACTTCGAAAGCCGCCCGCGCCCGGGCCAGCGCCTGGGCTTGCCCGTCGGCGCTGCCGGCCCGGGGTGACGCCGCAGGCGCCGCGGCAGCCGCAGCAACCGGCTTGGTCAGGGCCGGCGCGGCGCGCTTGGCCGCTTCCGCGGTGGAAGCCGCGTTGTCGAAGCCGGCCAGGATGGTCTTGAGATAGGCGGCCTTGTTGACGATGGGCTTGTGGCCCGGCCCGCTGTAGCGCTCCATGGCATCCAGCGCGCGTGCCACCGCGGCTTCGCCGTGGCGCTCGATGAACCCGTCCACCTCATGCTCGCGCACGCCCAGCGCCAGTGCGCGGGCGACCTGCGTGACGTCGGCCGGCTGTTCGGCCCTGGCGGCTGACGTGGCCGCGGACTTCTTGCGCACGGCGAACTGCACGTCCGAGATGGCCCGGCCCGCCTTGTATTCGAGCAGCTCGATCTCCAGATCGCTGACCTCGTTGATGTCCCGGATCGCCGGCGCCACGAACTCGTTCTTGAACTTGCGCCACTCGCGCTGCTTGGCCAGCTCCGAGCCCTTGAGTACCGCGACCCACCAGCTCCAGTGCTGGCGGGCCGTGACGCCTCCTGGGTTGTCGCGGTAGCGCGCACAGATTTCGTAGAGCGCCACGGCGGTGTACGTGCCCAGCCGGGCGATGGTTTCCAGCTCCAGCCGTGCCCAGCGGTTGGGGCCGAGCATCTGTTCCTTGATCGTCGGCGGATAGAACCACGTCACCCAGTTCTCGCCGTTCTTCTTGTACAGCCGCACCTCTGCCAGCATGTTGAAGCTGCGCAGCTCATCGCACACCTCTGCTTCGGCCCGGGGCTCCTTCGCTGCGACGCTCTCCGGCAGGGCCTGCGAGCCCGCGGCGCCGGGCAGGCACCACTGCTCTCCACGGCTCAGCGGGCGCCACTCGATCTTCGTGGACATCATCTGGTCGATGTAGCGCTTGGCGTCGGTGGCCACGTTGCTGCCCACCCCGAAGCCCTTGAGGATCGCCTTCAACGGCGCACTGAAGCCTGCGTCACCCGTGTCGCCCTGGCGCTGCGCGATGTGGAGCATCACGTTGTAGGCCTTTCGGGCCGTCACGGTGAGGTTCCTGTTCAACGGGACGATGGCCAGTGCGGCCACCGGCTTGTTCAGGGTGGTCGCAGGAGCGTCCTGCCGGTTCTGGTGCGACGGCTTGGCCATGGCGCAGTATATGTCCATAGATGCTTGGACACTACGCTAGGTACTACGTAGAAGCGGACAGCTCAAATTCCCGGACAGTTCGTCCGACCCATGGCGGCCTACAGGCGTCGAAAAGACGGACGTTTGCCACCTGCAGTCCCAGATCAGAGAACAGGAATTTCCGGACACTTGCCGGCGCTCAGCTCCCGTGGGAAGCAACAAGAGACACGGTGGACTTTCACGGACCCCGGACTCGCGGCTTTGCAGCCGCCACACAGGAAAAGCCGGACGTTTGCATGACTGGCGGACAGCAGGACAGGAAAAGCGGGACGCGTTTCAGCCCAAAGCCGGACGGGTGTAATGGAAAAGCCGGACACATTGAATCCACAAGCTATTGATTTTTATAGATAAATTTGCCTTATCCACAGGTGCGAAATCTTGAAGATTTGAAGCATTTGAAGATCCGGCGATGAGAAAACGCAGACTTGCCAAACCAAATGTCCGGCTTTCCAGAGGTGCAACACTGAAAAGACGCGAGGTTTGCATTTGCCTAGAAGTTTCGCGTCTATCAGTAGAATTCGCTATGACAACAAACCTCGTGTGTAAAGGAGCTTCCTGGTGGAATCGTTGCTCATGAACAGTAGTCGCTCCATCTCGCTCGACGCGATCAGCGATCAGGCGGAAAGGGTCAAGTCGATCGTGGCGCAGGTGCGTGGTGCCATGCTGGCGCCGGACGCGCGCAAGAAGGCGCCCAGCTTTTCCACCACGCAGCTCATGGGCCTGACCGGTCTGGACAAGGGCCAAGTGGACTACCGCGTGCGCAAGGGGGACCTGCCCAGCGGACGGCTCAACAGCACCGGCTCCCGGCGCGAGTTCACGTTGGAGGAAGCCCGGCAGTGGGTGCGCGACGTGCGCCGCGACGAATTGCGGCCGGAAGGCGCTGAAGCCGTCACGATCAGCGTCGGCAACTTCAAGGGTGGGGTGACGAAGACCACCACCGCCTTGACGCTGGCGCAGGGCTTGAACCTGCGAGGCCACAGGGTGCTGGTGATTGACTGTGATCCCCAGGGTAGCCTCACGACGCTCTTCGGGCTATTGCCCGACTCGGAAGTCAATGTGGATGACACGGTGTTGCCGCTGTTCACGGGTGACCAGGCCGACATCACCTACGCCATCCGCCCGACCTATTGGGACGGCATCGATTTGGTTGCCGCGGCCTCGTTTCTGTTCTCGGCGGAATTCGTATTGCCAGCCAAGCAGAGCAAGGACCCGAATTTCGAGTTCTGGAACGTCCTGAACTACGGCCTCGACCCCGTGCGGCTGGACTACGACGTCATCATCATCGACACGCCCCCTGCACTGTCCTACACCACCATCAACGCGCTCATGGCCAGCGACGGGATCATCATGCCGCTGCCGCCCAGCGCACTGGACTTCGCATCGAGCGCTCAGTTCTGGGACCTGTTTTCCGACCTGACGACGCAGCTGGTGAAGAACCGCGGGGGCAGCAAGGAGTTCGCATTCATCGACATCCTGCCGGCCAAGGTCGAGTCCACTGACCAAGCGAGCTTGGTGGTGCGCGAATGGATCGCTGCCGCCTATGCCGAAAAAGTGCTGCCGGTGGAGATTCCCAAGAGCATGGCAGCCAGCACCTCCAGCGCGGAATTCGGGACCGTGTACGACAGCAGTCCAGCCAATGCCAGCACCCGCACCTTCAAGCGCGCCTACGAAGCCTATGACCGGCTCGTGGAGCTGATCGAAGACCAGGCGCAGACCTTCTGGCGCAAGCAACTGGGAGCCTGAGATGAGCACGGGATCGCCTGTGAAGAAGAAAGGGTCCGGCATCGCGTTCGTGCTGCCGCAGTCCCGTGAGGAGGCCGCACCGGCTTCGGACGGAACCCCGGCAGCCGTGGCGCCTGTTGCGGCACCTGCGCCGAAGGCAGTGCCGCGCACGGGTGTGGGGCTGTTAGCCACAACCGTGTTCGAGACTAACAAGCTGGAACAGCGCATCGAGTCACTGGAGGACGAGCTGCGCAAGCTCGAAGGCGAGCGCGGCGGCCAGTTGATGGATGCCCGCAGCATCATTCCGAGCCACTGGGCCAACCGGCATCCGGACTCCTTCGTCGGCGCGGATTTCGAAGCCCTCAAGCGCGAGATCCAGGATGCGGGCGGCAACGTGCAGCCCATCAAGGTGCGACCGCTCGCGCCAGGGCGCGTTGAAGGGGCGGAAGGGATGGCCCGCTACGAGATCGTCTTCGGCCACAGGCGTCACCGTGCCTGCCTGGAGCTCGGATTGCCAGTCCTGGCCATCGTGCAGGACTTGCAGGACCGGGACCTGTTCGTGCACATGGAGCGCGAGAACCGCGGTCGTCAAAGCCTCTCGGCCTGGGAACAGGGGCGTATGTATCTGCGTGCGCTCAACGAGGGGCTGTTCCCTTCCAACCGGCAGCTGGCCGCGGCCATAGGCCGGGACATCAGCGACATCGGCAAGGCCTTGCGTATCGCACAGCTGCCGCCGGAAGTGGTGGGTGCGTTTCCCTCACCCAATGCTATTCAGTTCCGATGGGCAGCTGATTTGCACAAAGCGCTTGAAAAGAACGCAGGCGCGGTACTGGCTGCGGCCCGCAGCACTGACTCCTCCGAAGGGCAGACACCCGCGGCCCAGGTGTTCCACGCCTTGACGGCCTGCTTGAGGGAAGAGACTTCCAAGCGCCGCCGTCGCGCCGTACGCGAGATGGATTTGGGGGAGGGCCGGCGCGGCACGATCAAGAGTGATGCGGCCGGGCGTACGGTCATCGAGCTGGGTCCCCAGGTGCTTCCTGAAGGCCAATGGAAGGCCTTCGAAACGGCACTCCGGAAGCTCTTAAGCTAACCGGCACGGGAGGGGGTAGGACGGTCCTACCCCCCACTGGCGTGCCAGTTTGGGTCCTTTCGCTGTAATGCAGACCAGGAGTGGTCTTTAGAACGGAATCTTTGAACCGCTTCAATCGTGTTCGCTCTGGGCCTGCCAAAGAGCTACGCGGTCACTACTGGCCAGGGCCCGTCATCAGTTGAGCCAAATGACAGCGGCGGCCAAGCGGAGAGCACCGAAGAAATCGCGTGCTGTTTTGTTGTAGCGGGTGGCGATCGAGCGGTACTGCTGGGGCTTGGCGAAGAAATGCCCGATGAGGCGGCGCACCTTGTGGAGATGGCGATCCCAAGTGCTTTGTTTGAGGTGGCTGCGAATCGGCGGGATCACCGCAGCTTGACTTGCCTCGGCCGGCCCCTCGATGACGTGAGCCTAAGTGTTATAGGCCCTGTCATCAATGACCGCCGTTGCCGTGAGCGCCGGCAGCAGGGCTGCCAGTACCTACGAGATCGTGCGTTTGGCCCGGCATGAAGTGAAGGCCCATGGGATTGCCAGCACGTCGACCGTGGCGTGGGTCTCGGCGCTCAACCCGCCTCGGCTGTGTCCGATGGCTTGCACCTGCTGCCCTTTTTTGCCTCGGCAGTGTGCTGATAGGCCCGTACGGTGGTGGAGTCGATCATGGCGTACTTGTTGTCCGCGTCCTGTGCCAGGAGCTCGAAGACACGCTGCCACACGCCGGCCCTGCACCAGCACGAGTGGCGCGTTTGCAGGACGCAGAAATCCCCAAACGTTCGGGCGAGGCGCGCCACGGGATGCCGGTGCGGTAGCCATAGGGCACTGCGCCGACGAACAAGTGGTTATCGCAAGCCGCCACGCCCACACGGCCCTTGCGCCGGGGCAGCAAATCCTTGATGCACTCCCACGGGTCATCCCTGAGCGCGTACCGCCGTGTCATCGTTCTTCTTCAGTTTTGGCTTCAGTACAGGCGCAAGGATCCGCTAGAGCCTGTTAGGCATCCGGCTCATGGGCATTGACGGCATGAGGCAGCATCAGGCACGAGTAGGCCACCAAGTGCATGCCCGCCAGCGTGGACTGCAGTCGCTCGTAATCACGTGCCAAGCGCCTGAAACGCGCAGCCCATG
>JAEYPG010000610.1 GCA_023410975.1 Pseudomonadota bacterium | reverse complement strand
CCTCCGGGACGCTGCTGCTCACAGACGCCGAAGGCACGCCGCTCGCGCCAGCCCTGATGTACGGCGACGCGGGCTGCATCGCGGAAGCCGCGCGCATCGAAGCCGTGGCCCCGCAGGACACCGCCGCGCGCGGCCCGGCCTGCGCGCTGGCGCGGCTGCTGTACCTGCAAGCCCGGCATCCCGGCGCGGCGCACGCGCTGCACCAGGCGGACTGGATCGCCGCGCGTCTCACCGGCCGCCTCGGCCTCTCGGACGAGCACAACGCGCTGAAACTGGGCTACGACCCGCAGCGCCGCTGCTGGCCCGAGTGGCTGCAGGCGCTGGGCATGCGCACCGGGCTGCTGCCTGAAGTGCTGACCCCGGGGGCGCGCATCGGCCCCGTGGCACCGGACATGGCCCGTACCCTGGGCCTGCCGCCGCAACTGCAGGTGGTTGCCGGCAGCACCGATGGCGTGGCGGCCTTTCTGGCCACCGGCGCGAGCCGCGTGGGCGAGGCCGTCACTTCGCTGGGCAGCACGCTGGTGCTCAAGCTGCTGTCGCCGCGGCCGGTGATCGCCCCGGCCTTCGGCATCTACAGCCACCGGCTGGGCGAGCGGTGGCTGGTGGGCGGGGCCTCCAACAGCGGCGGCGCGGCGCTGCTCAAGCATTTCAGCGCAGCGCGCATGGCGGAGCTCACGCCGCGCCTTCGCCCCGAGCTGCCGACCGGCCTGGATTACTACCCCCTGCCTGCGCCGGGCGAGCGCTTTCCCGTCAATGACCCCGCGCTGGCGCCGCGGGAATCGCCGCGCCCGGCCGATGACGTGCCGTTCTTCCAGGGCCTGCTCGAAGGCGTCGCGGCGGTGGAGGCGCTGGGCTACCGGCGCATGGCCGAGCTGGGCGCGCCCGCACCGTCACGCGTGCTCACGGTCGGCGGCGGTGCGCACAACGCGGCCTGGACCGCGCTGCGCCGACGCTGCCTGGGCGTGCCGGTGGAGCGTGCGTTCCAGGAAGAGGCGGCCTACGGCACCGCGCTGCTGGCGCTGCGGGCCCTGGCGGGCGGGTAGGCAAGGCCGAATCAGGCCGCCGCACCCGGCGGCCGGTCCCATCCGGGCCCGTACACCGCGTCGGCGTACACGCGCACCAGCACCGAGCCCAGCACGCCGTGCAGCACGTCGCCTTGCGCGGCGCGGCGCGACACCACCGCGCTGAGCATGCCGCGCGCGGCCAGCTCCTGCAGTGCCCGATCGACCCAGCCGCGGCGCTGTACCGGGTCCAGCGCTGCAATCTCGCGCTTGAGCCCGGCGATGCGCTCATTGAGCCAGTTCTCGGTGGCTTGGCCGGCATTCGGCGCCAGGGACGGCACCGAGGCCAAAGGCGCCAGAGGCGGCGCCACGGCCGCGGTCTCGCGCTCGGCCACCGTGGCACCGTCCAGCGGCGCCGGTGCCGGCGGCAGACTCAGAAGCGTCTCGTCCTCGCCGTTGCGCAGCAGCGAGCGCAGGTAGGCGTAGGCGTGCTCGATGCCGCGCAGCTTGCGGTTCACCGCGCGCCGCTCCAGCACATCCAGTTGCTCGCGCACCCGGTCTTCGCCGAACTCCTTGATCAGGCCGTCGAGCTTGGCCTCGCGGATGCCCAGCGACTCGGCGCGCAGCACCAGCCCGGCATCCACCGGCCCCTCCGCCAGCGCGCGGGCGCGCGGCGAGCCGCGCTTGCGGCGCACGGCGAACTGCACCTCGCTCACGGCGCGGCCGAGCTTGTGCTCGATGAGCTCGATCTCGATGTCGGTTTCGCTGTTGATCTCCTCGATGGCGGGCTTCAGGCGCTCGTTCTTGAACTTGCGCCATTCGCGCCGCTCCGCGCCGCCGGGCGCGGGATTGAGCGCATCGGCCCACCACTGCACCGGCTTGCGGCTGGTGACGCCGGAAGGGTTGTCGCGGTAGCGGGCGCAGATCTCGTACAGCGCCACGGCCGCGTAGGAGCCCAGCTTGGCCAGCACGTCCAGGTCGATGCGGGCCCAGCGCGCGGGCTCGCGCAGCGCCGACATGATCGTGGGCGGGTAGGACCAGGAGACCCAGTTCTCCCCGTTGCGCACCTCGATGGCCACTTCGCTGAGCATGCTGAAGCCGCGCCACTTCAGGCCGTCGCCCGGCGCGGTGGACTCCCAGTCCACCTCCAGGCCGCGCATCTCGCGCAGGTAGCGCTTGGCCGCCGTGCGGTCCTCGCCGCTGGAGCCGGTGGTGCGCAGCAGCGCGGGCAAAGGCGCTTCGAACATGTAGTCCGCCGCCGGCATGGTCTCCATTGCCTGGAGCCGCGACTGCGACACCTGCAGCAGCGCGTTGTAGAGCCGCCGCCCGGTGAGCGTGACGCGGCGCGAGCGCGGGACCATCACGATCATCTCGTGGGGCTTTCGCAGCTCGCTGCCTTCCTCCTTCGGAGCCGCCGGCCGCGGCACTTCCTTTTCGTCCATGGACACATCATATGTCCGACCTGGCTTGGACAGTTCAATTGGCGAAAATCTGGTTATTTTTTCGTTTGAAACCAAGATTCGCGTCCAAACGCTTGCAGACATCAAGGCCGCGATACATGGCGGGTAAAGGTTGGACACCCAAGGGGCTTGCACGTGGTACGGCTGCCACGTTGCCCGGTTAAAACCTGGACGACTCGCTTCTTCGACGGCGATCCAGGCGGGCCGCCAGCACGGTTAAAAGTCGGACGCTTTGCCGCTGAATCCTGATACATGGCGGTCGCACGCCCGGTTAGAACCTGGACACCTGTCGATGCTGCCGTACCCGAGCGGCGTCCTGGAGCTCGGTTAGAAGCTGGACACCAGCCCTCCCTAGATGCTTCGGCGCGCTGCACAACCGATCAGTCGGGCAGCGCGATGTCTTCGGCAGGCGCGCAGCTTGTTACGTCCAGCCTTTTGCGTATGGGGTCTGCCCTTGTGCACAAGCCTGTCGGCATCCCGGATAGAAGCTGGACGTTGCCGGGTGAAATCTGGACGGGAACGGGTAAACGACGGACACAAGCGGGTAAAAAGCGGACAAAAAATCTGTAGCTTCGCTCGTAAGTCATTGATTATTAATCATAAAATATAGTTATCCACAATCATTAATCTCTTCAAGTCTTCTTGAACTTTCTTAATCTCCCGGAGAACCGCTGTAAGAAGACTTGACGAATGCCACGCTTGGCCGGCATTTGTACGCTGCAACGCGTTTCATGCGATTTTTCCGATGTGCCGTGCATAATCGCCCGCACTCGGAAAAACGTAACAAACCGGCATCAGCATGGACATCAAACAGGCGATCCGTCGGCAAAGCCTTGCCGACATCGAACACCAAGCGGCCCGCGTGGCGGCAATGATGGGGCACATCCGAGCAGCGATGCTGCCGCCAGCAGCGAAGAAGGCAGCCCCCACGCTCAGCGCCGCGCAACTGGCGCAGCTGTGCCACGTGGACAAGTCCAAGATCGCCTACCGGCTCACCCGCGGCGACCTGCCTCCGGGCGAGATGCAGGGCAACCGGCGCGAGTGGCCCATGGCCGAGGCGCGGCAGTGGGTTCGTGAGTTCCGGGCGGCGCACATGCGTCCGGAGGGTGCGGCCGGCACGACGCTGACGGTGGCCAACTTCAAGGGCGGCGTGGCCAAGACCACCTCGGCGGTGACGCTGGCTCAGGGCTTGTCCATGCGCGGCCACAAGGTGCTTGTGGTGGACTTGGACCCGCAGGGCTCGGCCACCACGCTGTTCGGCGTGCTGCCGGATGCCGAGGTCGAGCAGGAGCACACGGCAATGCTGCTGTTCTCGGGCGCGCACGAGGACCTGAGCTACGCGATCCGTGAAAGCTATTGGCCAGGCATCGACCTGGTGTGCGCCGCACCGCTGCTGTTCGGCGCGGAGTTCGCGCTGCCCGCGCGGCAGACGCGCGACCCGGGCTTCGAGTTCTGGCGCGTGCTGGACCGCGGGCTGGATCAGGCCCGCGTGGACTACGACGTGATCATCATCGACACGCCACCGGCGTTGAGCTACGTAACCATCAACGCGCTGATGGCGGCCGACGGCGTGATCATGCCGCTGCCTCCTTCCGCACTGGACTTCGCCAGCTCCGCGCAGTTCTGGGACCTGTTCAGCGACCTGTGCAACCAGCTCATCCGCAGCCGCGGCCAGGACAAGACCTTCGAGTTCATCGACGTGCTGCTGTCGCGCGTGGAATCCAACGACGCGGCCAGCACGGTGGTGCGGCAGTGGGTGCTGGAGGGCTATGCGGACAAGGTGCTGCCGATCGAGATTCCCAAGACCGCCGTCACCGCCACTGCGTCGGCCGAGTTCGGCACGGTGTACGACCTGCCGCGCGGCGCGATGAACGCCAAGACCTTCGCCCGTGCGCGCGACGCCTACGACCGCATGTGCGAGCTGGTAGAGCAACAGATCCAGGCCGTATGGGCCACGCAGCTCGAACAGCTCGCCGTTTGAGGAAGGCTGAACCATGAGTCTCAAGAACAAGGCTGCCAAGCTCGACTTCAGCAACCTGCCCGGCCTGGCGTCGGACGCCGAGGTGCCGACCCGGCCCAAAACTGCGCCCGGCGCAATGATGGCTTTCGCCAACGAGGCGCGATCCGACCTGCTGCGCGAGAACGAAGTGCTGCAAGCCAAGGCCCGGCAGGCCGAGGCGTTGCAGGGCCGGCTGGACGAGGCGCTCAACGAGCTGCGGCAATGGGACGGTGCAAAGGCCTCGCGGCTGATCGACCCGGCGCTGATACGCCCCAGCCGCTGGGCCAACCGCCACGAGCTCAATTTCAATACGCCGCTGTTCGACAAGCTCAAGGCCGAAGTGGCGGACGCAGGTGGCAACGTGCAGCCGATCAAGGTGCGCCCGGTGGCCGAGCCGGCAGGCAGCTTCGAGGTGGTGTACGGCCACCGGCGGCTGGAAGCCTGCCGGCAGCTGGGTCTGCCGGTGCTTTGCCTGGTGGACAACATCGAGGACCGTGCGCTGTTCGTGGAGATGGAGCGCGAGAACCGTGGCCGCAAGGACCTCTCCGCGTGGGAGCAGGGAATGATGTACCGGCGCGCGCTGGACGCCGGACTGTTTCCTTCGCTGCGGCAGCTGGCGGCTTCCATCGGCATGCAACCGGGCAACGTCAGCACGGCACTGCAGATCGCGGCGCTGCCGGATGCGGTGGTGCAGGCTTTCGCATCGCCGCTGGACCTGCAGTTCCGCTTCGTCGCGCCGCTCAAGGCCGCGCTGGAACGGGACGAGACCGCTGTCATCGAGCGTGCCCGCGCGCTGGCCGCGCAAATGCCGCGGCCAAGTGCGCGGGAAGTGCTGGCCCGGCTCACGGGGCAGAATGCCAATGCCAGCCTCACCCGGCAGACGCGCTACACCTTGGGCGGCAAGGTGGTGGGTTCCTGCGACAAGGATGCGCAGGGCAACGTCACGCTGCGCTTCAAGGCTGGCGCACTGACGGCAGACAAAGAGAAGCGGTTGCAGGAACTGCTGGCGAAGTTTTTCGATTGATTCCAGTTCTTGATTGGTACTGAAAGAAAACCCGTTCGGGCTGAGCTTGTCGAAGCCCCTGGCACAACCGGCCAACAGGCCCTTCGACAAGCTCAGGGCGAACGGTGAACTTTCACTGACGACT
>JAEYPG010000594.1 GCA_023410975.1 Pseudomonadota bacterium | reverse complement strand
GTGCAGGACGGCCGCGTGGCCGAGCACGACGTCGAGCAGGCGCGCGCGGCGCTGACGGCCGTGCAGCGCGGCCCGGCCTCGGCGCAGGGACGCGCCTTCGTGCTGCGCTCGCCCGTGGGCGCGCGCGTGCTGCGCGTGGCGCAGCAAAGCGAAGGTGCGGTGGCGGTGGGCACGCCGCTGTTGGAGCTGGGCGACACGGCGCAGCTGGAAGTGGTGGCGGAGCTGCTGACCACCGACGCGCTCAAGGCCGTGCCGGGCAGCCGCGTGCTGATCGAGCGCTGGGGCGGCGCGGGCGTGCTCGAAGGCCGCGTGCGGCTGGTGGAGCCCGCGGCCTTCACCAAGGTCTCGGCGCTGGGCGTGGAGGAGCAGCGGGTGCGCGTGCTCATCGACCTGGCCGGCGATCCCGCCGCCTGGCGCGCGCTGGGCGACGCCTACCGCGTGGGCGTGCGCATCATCACCCTGTCGGTGGAGGGCGCCGTGCAGGTGCCGGTGGGCGCGGTGTTCCCGGTGGAGGACGGCGACGCGATGGCCGTGTACCGCCTCGACGGTGAGCGCGCGCTGCTGCAGCCGGTGGAGGTGGCCGCGCGCAACGGCGCGCAGGCCTGGGTCAAGAGCGGGCTCAAGCCGGGGCAGGAGGTGGTGGTGTACCCCTCCAGCGCGGTGCGCGACGGGCAGCGGGTGCAGCGGCGCAAGGTGTCGTGAGGCGGCTCCGGCCCGTTCAGGACGCCGGCGCTGGCGGACATGGACGACCCGGGCGCGCCGGCGCTGGGCGAGGGCGAGCGCATCGAGGGCGAGACCTCCTGGCCGGTCCTGGGCCTGGAACCCGACGGCCCCGGCGGCGACGGCTTCGAGCGCGCGGCCTGGGCACTGGCCGACGCGGGCTGAAGGCCGCGCCGCGCTGACTGCACACTCCGGGGGTTTGAATTCATCGGAGCATGTGCATGAGAGTCGGCGTATTGACCGGAGGGGGCGACGGCCCCGGCCTGAACGCGGTGATCCGCGCCGTCACCAAGTCGCTCATCCGCCAGTGCGGAGCGCAGGTGGTGGGCATCGAGGACGGCTTTGCCGGGCTGCAGGAAGGCCGCGTGCGCCAGCTCGACTGGCGTGCGGTGAGCGGGCTGATCCACCTGGGCGGCACGGTGCTGGGCACGAGCAACCGCCGCAACCCGCTGCTCGAAGGCGAGGAGGGCGCGCAGCGCGTGGTCGAGAGCGCGCGGGCGCTGGGCCTGGACGCCGTGGTGGCCGTGGGCGGCGACGGCACCATGGGCATTGCGCAGGCGATCTGGCAGCACGGGCTGCCGATGGTGGGCGTGCCCAAGACCATCGACAACGACATCGTGGGCTGCGAGCGCAGCTTCGGCTTCGACACGGCGGTGTCGATCGCCACGGAGGCGCTGGAGCGGCTGCAGACCACGGGACAGGCGCACGGGCGCGTGATGATCCTGGAGACCATGGGCCGCGACGCGGGCTGGATTGCGCTGGAGGCCGGCATCGCCGGCGCGGCCGACGTGATCCTGCTGCCCGAAGTTCCCTACGATATCGAGGCCGTGGCCGCGGTGTGCCGCGAGCGCGAGTCGCGCCAGCGCTTCACCGTGATCTGCGTGGCCGAGGGCGCCAAGCCGCGCGGCGGCGACGTGGTGGTGCAGGAGCGCATCGAGGGCCGCGACGAGCCGGTGCGCCTGGGCGGCGTGGCGCACGTGCTGGCGGCGCAGCTGCAGTCGCGGCTGCAGAGCGAGGTGCGCGCCACGGTGCTGGGCCACGTGCAGCGCGGCGGCGCGCCCACGGCCTTTGACCGCGTGCTGGCCACGCGCTACGGCAACGAGGTGGCGCGGCTGGTGTGCCGCGGCGAGTTCGGCCGCATGGTCACGTTGCAGGCCGGCGAGCTCACCAGCGTGGGGCTGGAGGCCGTGGCCCGCGGACGGCGCAGCATCCCGGCGCAGCACCCGCTGCTGGACTGCGCGCGCGAGATCGGCGTGAGCCTGGGCGAGCCGGCCTGAGGCGCGGGGCCGCCTTGGGCGGCCCAGGGCGATTGCGGCTGGATAGAAAGAAAGCGGACAGCAACCCTCAGTATCGTGCCGGGATGGCCGATACAAGGGTTATTGCTGAATCGCTCCGACGAGGCCTTATGTCGCCTTTTCTCAAACGCATTGCCGGGGCGCTGGCGCTGGTTCCGGCACTGAGCGGCGCCGCCGCCGTGGCCGCGGAGCCGGACGACCGGCTGGAGCGCATCCGCCAGGCGCGCGAAGTGCGCGTGTGCATCTGGCCGGACTACTACGGCATCTCCTACCGCCATCCGTTGACGCGCCAGCTCGCGGGCATCGACATCGACCTGGCGCAGGCGCTGGGCAAGGACCTGGACGTGGAGGTGCGCTTCGTGGACAGCAGCTTCGCCAAGCTGTTCGACGACGTGCTGGGCGACCGCTGCGACGTGGCGATGTTCGCCATCGGCATCACGCCCGCGCGCCAGGAGAAGCTGCGCTTCACCTCGCCGTACCTGGCCAGCGACATCTACGCCATCACCACGCGCAGCAACCGCCGCATCCGCACCTGGGACGACATCGACCGTCCCGGCGTGGTGGTGGCGGTGGCGCGCGGCACGCTGCACGAGCCGGTGATGCGCGAGCGGCTGCGCCAGGCGCAGCTGGCGGTGCTGGACACGCCACACGCGCGCGAGCAGGAGGTCGAATCCGGCCGCGCGGACGTGTTCATGACCGACTTTCCCTACAGCCGCCGCATGCTGGCCAGCACCGATTGGGCGCGGCTGGTGGCGCCCACGTCCACCTACCACGTCACGCCCTACGCCTGGGCCGTGGCGCCGGGCGACGAGCGCTGGTGGCAGGAAATGGAAGGCTTCGTGGCCCGCATCAAGCGCGACGGGCGGCTGTCTGCGGCGGCGCGCCGCCATGGGTTGGTGCCCATCGTCGTCGAGCCCTGAGCGTGATGCGGAAGCAGAAAGGCCGCCGATGCGCGTGGTGAAGTGGAGCCGCCTGGCGGACCTGTCCATCGTGGCGGGCGTCGTGCTGGGCGTGCTGGGAGCCCTGGGGGCGCTGCATTACCACGACCGGCGGCTGGAGCAGGAGCAGGTGCAGGCGCACCGCCAGCTCGCGGTGCTGCAGGCGCGCCACAGCGGCCACCTCTTCGGCCAGACGCTGGCGGCGGTGGAGCTGTCGCTGCGCGGGCTGCTGCAGGCCGAGGCGCAGGACAGTGGCGCGCAGGGGCGCGAGCAGCGGCTGCGCCAGCTGCTGCTCGATGCGCCGCACCTGCGCTCGCTGTCGCTGGTGGATCGCCGCGGCGTGGTGGTGGCGAGCTCCAGCGCGGCCAACGTGGGCGTGCGCGTGCACCTGCTCGGCTTCCTGCCCGAGGCCGGTCCAGGCGAGCCGCTGCTGCGCATCGGCCGGGCGCAGGCCGGGCGCGACCTGGCCGACGGGCGTGCGCTGGGCAGCGACGCGTCGGCCGGCACGGACCTGGGTTTCGTGCCCGTGGTGCTGGGCGGCGGGCCGCAAGGCCTGGGTGCGGTGGCCACGCTCAACGCGGATTTCTTCCTCAACCGGCTGCTGGCGCGCGATGCCGACGCGCCCGGCGCGGTGGACGTGCTGCGCTGGGACGGCGCGCTGCTGCTGAGCACGCGCGAGGAGCTGTCGCCGGCCTGGCGCACGGCCAACCAGGCGCTGGTGCAGCGCTGGCAGGAAGGCGCCGAGATGGGCACGCTGGTGCAGCCCATCGCGGGCCTGGGCGAATGGATCACGGCCTGGCGCGGCGACCGCACGCGGCCGTTCACGGTGGTGGTGCGGGTGGAGCAGGCCCAGGCGCTGTCCCAGGCGCGCGCGGAGGCGCAGCGGCTGGAGCTGATCGCGGTGCCGCTGATCGTGCTGGCCGCTGCGGCGCTGCTGGCGGGCTACGGGCTGCTGCGCAGCGCCACGCTGCGGCGCATGCGCAGCCAGGCGGAGCAGTTGAATCAGCAGGCGCGGCTGCTCGATGCGCTGCCGGCGAGCGTGACGCTGTTCGGCCCCGACGGCCGGGCGCTGGTGCTCAACCAGGCCTGGCGCGACATGGCGCGCGACGCCGCGCTGCCGGCCGGGGTGCCGCGGGACGTGCACTACGGGGTGCTGGCCGCGCTGTTCCAGCCCGAGGACGGCACCGCCGGGCTGGACAAGGGCATCGCTGCGGTGCTGGAGGCAAAGCTCGACGGGTACGAGGGCAGCTTCCGCGTGGGCGGCGTGAAGGACTCGCGCTGGTTCCGCATCCTTGTGCGCCCGCTGCTGCGCGAGGGCCTGCGCTGCGCGCTGGTGCTGCAACTGGACGTCACGGCGCAGCGCCGCAGCGACGAGGCGCTGCGCCTGAACAGCCTGGTCTTCGCCATCAGCGCGGAGGCCATCGTCATCACCGACGGCAGCAGCCGCATCGTCTCGGTGAACCCGGCCTTCACGCGCATCACCGGCTACACCAGCGAGGAGGCGCTGGGCCGCACGCCGGCGCTGCTGTCCTCGGGCCAGCACGACGGCGCGTTCTACGCGGCGATGTGGACGCAACTGCTGGAGCACGGCATGTGGGCCGGCGAGATCGTCAACCGGCGCAAGTCCGGCGAGCACTACACCGAGTGGCTGACCATCACCGTGGACCGCGACGCCGAGGGGCAGCCGCGCCACTTCGTGGGCGTGTTCCATGACATCACCGAGCGCAAGCGCGCCGAGGCGCGGCTGCGGCTGCTGGGCGCGGCGCTGGACGCGGCCGACAACGCGATGATGGTCACCGATGCCCATGCCGTGATCGAGTGGGCCAACCCCGCCTTCAGCCGTCTCAGCGGCTACACGCTGGCCGAGCTGGTGGGGCGCCGGCCGCAGGAGCTGTTGAGCTCGGGACAGCAGCGTCCCGACGTGTACGCGCAGATGTGGCGCACCATCCTGGCCGGCGAGGTCTGGCGCGGGGAGATGACCAACCGCCGTCCCGACGGCACGCACTACCACGTGGCGCACACGGTCACGCCGCTGGTCGACGACGAGGGGCACCCGCGCCACTTCATCGCCGTGACGGAAGACATCAGTGCGCGCAAGCGCCAGGAGCAGGAGCTCAAGCGCCTGGCCACCACCGATGCGCTCACGGGGCTGCTCAACCGGCGCGTCTTCCTGGACGAGGTGGCGCAGGAGCTGCAGCGCTACCGCCGCCACGGGCATGAAGGCGCGCTGCTGATGCTGGACCTGGACCATTTCAAGCGCGTCAACGACCGCTACGGCCATGCCCTGGGCGATGAGGTGCTGGTGCGGGTCAGCGCCGCGCTGCGCGAGCGGCTGCGGCTGACGGACCGCATCGGGCGCCTGGGTGGCGAGGAGTTCGCGGTGCTGCTGCCCGAGACCGGGCCGGAGGGTGCGCTGGCGCTGGCCCAGGCACTGCGCGAGGCGGTGGGAGCGCAGCGTGTACCCACTCCCGACGGGCCGCTGGGCGTGACGGTGAGCATCGGCCTGTCCGCCTTCGCGCCCGGCGAGACCGACGCCGGGCCGCTGCTGGGCCGCGCCGACCGGGCGCTCTACCGGGCCAAGGATCAGGGCCGCAACCGGGTGGTGGTAGCGGAGGTGGAGGCGCCGGTGGCCTGATTCCGGTTCTTCATTGACCTGAAAGGAAGCCGGTTAGGCCCAGGGCGACCGGCGGTTTTCAGTGTGAGCTTGGAACGAGGCGCGGGCGCCAGGGTGCCGCAGGCCCTGCCCGCGACCGCGGAAGCGGTCGCCCGACATCGTGGCCACGACGGCGGTGTCCGCCTGTGCTGCCTCGCCCACCGGCCGTCCCCCGCGCCGCCGGCATCCGCGGTCCTAGCCTCCGCGTGCGGCGCGGCAGCTCCCAGTCCTGCGGTGTGTCCCCGGGTATCGGGACGTGGCGGAACGTGGTTTGCTCGCTTGCGCAAGGGGTCCGCGATCCTGCCCGGGCCCCCGCACCGAAGGCCGCGTCATGGATGCGTGCGCGACCGGCTTCCACCGCCATGCTCTCCCTATTGCGCCAACACCCTCTGCAGCGCGCGCTGGCCGCACTGCTGGCGGTGGCGTTGCTGTCGGTGGCTGTGGCGGCGCACGGCTGCAAGACCGTGCAGCTGCTGGCCCTGGCAGGCGTGGCGGCGACCAGCCTGCATCAGGCACACGGCGCCGTGCACCCTCATGATGCCGGCCTCGACAGCAAGGTGGCGCACCAGCCGGCTGAGCTGTTGCGGCATGGCGGCGCCTGCCACCTGCTGATTGCCGTGGCATTGCCCACCGATGCGAACCAGCCCGCAGCCCGGGCGCTGCCCGCATCCTGGCCGGCGCCGCCGGCTGCGGCCTTCAGCTCGCGCAGCTGGCCACCGCCCGAACACCGGCCGCGTCCGGCGTGATGCATCTCTGAAGCCGCCGCGGCGGGGCGACCCGCGCGGCGCGCTGTCCCGTGTCAACGGCCGGCGCATGCCGGTCCTTCAGGAGATTCATCATGGCCCACGAGAAGTACCAAGCCTGTGTCCAGGCCTGCAACGACTGCGCCGACGCCTGCGACCACTGCGCCACCGCCTGCCTGCAGGAGCCCGACGTGCAGATGATGGCGCGCTGCATCGCGCTGGACATGGACTGCGCCGCCATCTGCCGGCTGGCTGCCGGCTGCATGTCGCGCGGCAGCCCGTTCGCTGCCCAGTTCTGCCGGCAGTGCGCCGACGTGTGCCAGGCCTGCGGCGACGAGTGCGCAGAGCACCAGCACGACCACTGCCAGGCCTGTGCACAGGCGTGCCGGCACTGCGCCGAGGAATGCCGCCGCATGGCCGCGGCTTGAGCCGGTAGTGGCGGTTTCGCCTGCGCCAAGGACGCCCATCGGCATTTGGGCAAATCTTGCCGCAGCAGGTGCCGCGGCCACCTGCCGCCACTGGCGGGGCCGCGGCCACGAGGGCCCCTGCGCTGGAGGCGAACGTCCTGGCAAGACGGTTTCGATCCCGCCGGCATCCCGCTTGCCGCACTTACCCCTTGGGTTCCTGCGCCGCCCGCGGTTGCAGGCAGCGTGGGCGGGTTCGGCGACATCGAAGGACTGCCATGCAAGCCAAGCTCATCAACGATGCACCGGAGCGCACCTTTGCGCTCGTCTTCGAACAGGGCGACGAGGTCGTGTCGCTGTTGGAGCGCTTCGCCGCCGATCAGGGCTTGGAGGCCAGCCGCATCACCGCCATAGGTGCCTTCGCGGACGCGACGCTGGGCTACTTCGACTGGGAGCGCAAGGAGTACGAGCGCATCCCGGTCCGGGAGCAGGTGGAAGTGCTGTCGCTCGTGGGCGACGTGGCGCTGGACAAGGGCAAGCCCAAGTTGCATGCCCACGTGGTGCTGGGCCGGCGCGGTGGCGCCGCGCTCGGCGGCCACCTGCTGGAGGCCCATGTCCGGCCCACGCTGGAAGTGCTGGTCACCGACTCGCCGTCCTATCTCAGGCGGGTGTGCGATCCCGAGAGCGGGCTGGCGCTGATCCGCACGGACGCCTGAGCGCTGCGGCGCCGGTCCGCCGCAGGCTTGGACACCGCCAAGACAAGCCCATGCACGCTGCCCGAACGGGCCGTGGCGGTTTCCTTATTGGTTGACTACGGTAACCTTCCGCCAAGCTTCGCAGGAGTGCCGCCATGGACGCTTCCGGCACCGACCGGCTCTTCGCCGGCTCGATTCCCGACATCTACGACCGCTGTGTCGTACCGCTGATCTTCCAGGGCTACGCGGTCGATCTCGCCCGCCGTGTTGCGACGCTGAGGCCGGCCCGGGTGCTGGAGACAGCCGCCGGCACGGGCGTCGTCACCCGGGCCCTGGCCCAGGCGCTGCCCGCTGCGGAACTGGTGGCCACGGACCTGAACCCGCCGATGCTCGAGCGCGCCCGGGCCGTCGGAACGGCCGTGCCGGTGCGATGGCAGCCGGCCGACGCGCAGAGCCTGCCCTTCGACGACGCGAGCTTCGATGCCGTCGTCTGCCAGTTCGGCACGATGTTCTTTCCCGACAAGGTGCAGGCCTTTTCCGAGGCCAGGCGCGTGCTGCGCCCTGGCGGCGTGTTCCTGTTCAGCGTCTGGGACCGGCTGGAAGAGAACGACTTCACATGGGTCGTCACCGACGCGCTGGCCACGGTGTTTCCCGAAGACCCGCCCCAGTTCATGCGGCGCATTCCGCACGGCTACTTCGAGACCGAGCGCATCGAACGCCATCTGCGCGACGCGGGCTTCGAGGCCCCGCGCATCGAGACCGTGGCGGCGCGCAGCCGTGCCGCCACGGCAAGCGAGCCGGCCCTGGCGCTTTGCCAAGGCACCCCGTTGCGCTCCGAGATCGAGGCGCGGGGCGGCATCGGCTTGGCGCAAGCGACCTCGGTTTGTGCCGACGCCCTCAAGGCGCGCTTCGGCGCCGGGCCTGTGGACGGAAAGATCCAGGCGCATGTCGTGTACGCCTGCCGTTGAGCCGCCGCAGCGTTCAAGCCCTCTTGTCGGGCTGGCAGTAATGTTCTTGAAGTTTTGCGCGTCATGATCCGGCTGGAGGCGGCGGACATGAGATCGCTGTCGCACGAGGCGCGGTGCGAGAGGTGCGCGGGTGATCCGGCTGCGCGAGGCTGAGCACACCTACGACGAGATCGCAGCGCCCACGGGTACGGGCCTGAGCCGCACAGGCGTGTTCGACATCTGCAAGCGCCATGAAACCAAGGGTGCGCAGGGACTGCACGATGCCGAGTGCGGGCGCAAGGCGAACTGCGCCGCTCGGTGGCGCAGATCCTGCGATATGGCCGGACCACGGCAAAGCGCCGCTGGCAATCGCGGCGGCAATTGGGCTGCGTGAAGGTGCGCTGAAAGGTCTGCAACCGACGTCGGCCGCTCGCGATGTTCTGGCTGAACGCCAGCGGCAGGCTAGTGGGTCGTTCGCCGTGGTACTTGGATTTCGGCATGGCAGCGACTATTGTTGGTTGGTGGGCTTCTCTTGAGGAGGCACGCCATGGCCCGACCTCACAAGGTATTACTGCGGCCCCTGACGGA
>JAEYPG010000588.1 GCA_023410975.1 Pseudomonadota bacterium | reverse complement strand
CGGTGGCACCGCGTCCGGCCGCGCCCGTACCACCCGTACCGCCCGCAGCGGCGCCCGCACAGCAGCCGCGGCCGCCGAGCCCCGCGCCGGCGCCCCGGGAAACGGATGTGCGTGCATCCACCAACGGCATGCCGCCTGACCTGAATTCGGTGCTGGCGGACGACGCGGCGCCGTCCGCATTCATGGATGCGGCGACGGCGGCCCCCTCCTTCATGCAGGCGCCCGCGCCGGCTGCGCAGGCCATCGACACCCACCGCCCCTGGTGGACCGCCGCGGCCACGGTGCTGGTGCTGATGGCGCTGCTGCAGGCGCTGATCATTGCGCGCCCGGCGCTGAGCGCGCGCTTTCCGGGCCTGCGCCCCTTCATGCAGCCGCTGTGCGTGCTCATGCGCTGCAACGCCGAGGCCGCGCCACGGCACCTGGCTGCGCTGGCGGTGGAGAGCAGTGCGCTGTCGCGGCTGTCGGGCAGCGAGCAGCGCTACCGGCTGTCGCTGCTGCTGCGCAATCGCGACACCCAGGCCCTGCGCTGGCCCGCGGTCGAGCTGAAGCTCACCGACGCACAAGGCGCTCTGCTGGTGCGCAGGGTGCTGCGCGCCCGCGAGCTCGGCGCCACGGTAGCCGCCATTCCCCCCACCCAAGAAATACCGCTGCAGGCGGTGCTGGACGTGGGCGACCAGCCCGTGGCGGGCTACTCGGTCGAACTCTTCTATCCCTGAACTTCACGGAAACCCCATGCCCGTTCTCGTCTGCGGCTCGCTGGCCTTCGACACCATCACGACCTTCCACGGACGCTTCGCGCAGCAGATCCTGCCCGAGCAGGTGCACATCCTGAACGTGTCCTTCCTGGTGCCGACGCTGCGGCGCGAGTTCGGCGGCTGCGCGGGCAACATTGCCTACACGCTCAAGGCCCTGGGCGGCGAGCCGGTGGTGGCCGCGGCGCTGGGCAACGACGGCGGCCCGTACCTGCAACGCCTGCAGGACCTGGGCATCGACAGCTCCAGCGTGCGCGTGGAGGCCGAGAGCTACACGGCGCAGGCGATGATCATCACGGACACCGACAACAACCAGATCACCGCCTTCCACCCCGGCGCGATGCAGCAGGCGCACCTGATCGACGTGCCCGCGCGCGACGACCTGGCGCTGGCCATCGTGGCGCCCGACGGGCGCGAGGCCATGCTGCGCCATGCCGCGCAGCTGCATGAGCGCGGCATCCCCTTCGTGTTCGATCCGGGCCAGGGCCTGCCCATGTTCGACGGCGAGGCGCTGCGCGGCTTCATCGAGCAGGCGACCTGGGTAGCGGTCAACGACTACGAGGCCCGCATGCTGTGCGAGCGCACGGGCCAGAGCCTGGAACAGCTCTCGCGCCGTCCGCACCTCAAGGGCGTGATCGTGACCCTGGGCGCGCAGGGCTGCGAGCTGTGGGTGCAAGGCGAGCGCACACTGGTGCCGGGCGTGGAAGCCGAGCAGGTGGTTGATCCCACGGGCTGCGGCGACGCCTTCCGCGGCGGCCTGCTGTACGGGCTGGAGCGCGGTTGGCCGCTGGCGCGCTGCGTCGAGCTGGGCAACCGCATGGGAGCGCTCAAGATCGCGCAGGCGGGCCCGCAGAACCACCGCGTCGAGCGCATCGAGGGCTGAAGCCCGGGGTCGTGCGCCGCACGCCGGCCCGGGCTCGCGGCCCGGCTGCGGAAATGACACGGCCCGCAAGGCCGTGAGGCCTGCGGGCCGTCAGCACACACGCGCCGCGGGAGCGGCGCGGTAGCTCAGGGCTTTTCGCCCGTCGGGAAGGGCCAGGCGGCGGCGGGGCTCAGCGCGGTCTTGGCCGACGCCGCTGCGGTGCCGGCGGCACCGGCAGCCGTGGCCTTCTTGGCCGATGCCTTCTTTGCGGCGGCTTTCTTGGCCGGAGCCTTCTTCGCCGGTGCCGTGGCCTTCTTGGCCGCCGTGGCCTTCTTGGCCGGGGCGGCGGCCTTCTTGGCAGCGGCCTTCTTCGCCGGCGCCGCAGCCTTGGTGGCCGTCGTGGCCTTCTTGGCCGGGGCGGCCTTCTTGGCAGCCGTGGCCTTCTTGGCCGGCGCCGCGGCCGTCGTCTTCTTCGCGGCAGCCTTCTTGGCCGGCGCCTCGGTGGCCTTCTTCGTTGCGGACACCGCCTTCTTCGCCGGAGCCTTCTTGGCCGCGGCCTTCTTGGCCGGGGCTTTCTTCGCAGTTGCCATCACGCTCTCCTTGATCAAGTGACAAAGCGCCGTGCCGCGTTGCCGCGGCCCGGCTGCTCACCGTCCGGTGTTCTGCCCTCAAGGGGTTCCCGGTCCGGCGAACGGGGGAGCGCAGGCCCGGCGGCGTTTCTGTTGTCGCCACCTGGGCCTGCGCGGATCTTGATCGCTTGCTTCTTCTTGGGGTCCGGTGATCGGGCTGCGACGGCAGGCTGCCGGCGTGCGGGCTACCCGACGCGGGAGCCTCGCATCGGCTCCACAACGGGCGTCGGCGTGCGCCGCAGCCGCCTTCAGTCCCAGCTCAGCGCGCCGCCGCTCTGGTACTCGATCACACGGGTTTCGAAAAAGTTGCGCTCCTTCTTCAGGTCAATCATTTCGCTCATCCACGGGAACGGGTTGTCCTCGTTGGGGAAGAGCGCCTCCAGGCCGATCTGCGTGGCACGCCGGTTGGCGATGTAGCGCAGGTAGCCCTTGAACATGGACGCGTTTAGGCCCAGCACGCCGCGCGGCATGGTGTCCTCGGCGTAGCGGTACTCCAGCTCGACGGCTTGCAGGAACAGCGCCTTGATCTCGGCGCGGAACTCCGGCGTCCACAGCTGGGGGTTCTCCAGCTTGATCTGGTTGATGAGGTCGATGCCGAAATTGCAGTGCATCGACTCGTCGCGCAGGATGTACTGGTACTGCTCGGCCGCGCCGGTCATCTTGTTCTGCCGGCCCAGCGCCAGGATCTGCGTGAAGCCGACGTAGAAGAACAGGCCTTCCATCAGGCAGGCGAAGACGATCAGGCTCTTGAGCAGCGTCTGGTCGGCCGCCAGGGTGCCGGTCTTGAAGGTCGGGTCCATGATCGCGTCGATGAACGGGATCAGGAACTCGTCCTTGTCGCGGATGGACGCCACCTCGTGGTAGGCGTTGAAGATCTCGCCCTCGTCCAGGCCCAGCGACTCCACGATGTACTGGTAGGCGTGGGTGTGGATCGCCTCCTCGAAGGCCTGGCGCAGCAGGAACTGGCGGCACTCGGGCGCCGTGATGTGGCGGTAGGTGCCCAGCGTGATGTTGTTGGCCGCCAGCGAGTCGGCCGTGACGAAGAAGCCCAGGTTGCGCTTGATGATGCGGCGCTCGTCCTCGGTCAGGCCGTTGGGGTCCTTCCACGTCGCGATGTCGCGCGACATGTTGATTTCCTGCGGCATCCAGTGGTTGGCACAGGTGGCGAGGTACTTCTCCCAGGCCCACTTGTACTTGAAGGGCACGAGCTGGTTGACGTCGGTCTGGCCGTTGATGATGCGCTTGTCGGCCACGTTGACGCGGCGCTGGCTCAGGGCCTGAGCCGATGCGGACGGGGACGGCTCAGCGGCCACGGCATCGACGGCGATGGAGGCGCTGCGCACCGGAGGCACGAAGCCTTGCGAGGGGTTGCTTGGGGTCGTCTGCGGCGTGCGGGCTTCGCCTTGGACGTCGTCTTCCCAGACCAGCATGTGTGTACTTCCTAATGTGTGGAAATTATGAGAGGGATGCGATCAAACACCAAGCACTTGTTGCCCCTGCAATGCACTGCAGTGGCCCTGCCCCATCGATGCAGACGGACTTCATGCAAGAAGTCCGGTTTGCAACCATAGGGAGTTCAGCAAGCGGCTTGCCGATCGCATCCAGCCGGTGTCATCGGGCGCTTACTGACAAGCCTCGCAACCCGGATCGTCGATAGCGCAGAACTTGACGTCGGTGGCCGGCAGCGCGGCCTCCGCCACCACGGCGGACACGGCAGCAGGCGCCATCACCGCGGCCGGCGCCGACAGCGAGGACACGGCGTTGAGCGCACCGGCCTGCACGGTGGACTTCTCCACGTGCGTGGCCGCCATCGTGCGCAGGTAGTACGTGGTCTTGAGGCCGCGCACCCAGGCCAGCTTGTAGGTCTCGTCGAGCTTCTTGCCCGAAGCGCCGGCCATGTAGAGGTTCAGGCTCTGCGCCTGGTCGATCCACTTCTGGCGCCGCGCCGCAGCTTCCACCAGCCACTGCGTCTCGACCTCGAAGGCGGTGGCGTACAGCCGCTTGAGCTCCTCGGGCACGCGGTCGATGCGCTTGAGCGAGCCGTCGAAGTGCTTGAGGTCCATGAGCATCACGTCGTCCCACAGGCCCAGCGCCTTGAGGTCGCGCACCAGGTACTCGTTGATGACAGTGAACTCGCCCGAGAGGTTGGACTTCACCGAGAGGTTGCCGAAGCAGGGCTCGATGGAGGCGTCCACGCCGATGATGTTGGAGATGGTCGCCGTGGGCGCGATGGCCACGCAGTTGCTGTTGCGCATGCCGTGCTGGCCGATCTGCGCCCGCAGCGCGTCCCAGTCCAGCGTGGAGGAGGTGTCGGCGTCGATGTAGCCGCCGCGCTCCTGGGCCAGCAGCTTGAGCGTGTCCAGCGGCAGCACGCCGCGGCTCCACAGCGAGCCCTCGTAGCTGGAGTAGCGCCCGCGCTCGGCCGCCAGCTCCGTGGAGGCCCAGTAGGCGTAGTAGCACAGCGCCTCCATCGAGCGGTCGGCGAACTCCACCGCCGCCTGGCTGGCATAGGGCACGCGCAGCTGGTAGAGCGCGTCCTGGAAGCCCATCACCCCCAAGCCCACCGGGCGGTGGCGCTCGTTGGCGCGGCGCGCCTTCTCCACCGCGTAGTAGTTGATGTCAATGACGTTGTCGAGCATGCGCATGGCCGTGCGAACGGTCTTGCGCAGCTTGTCGTGGTCGATGCCGCCGTCCTTGAGGTGATGCGCCAGGTTCACCGAGCCCAGGTTGCACACCGCGATCTCGTCCGGACCGGTGTTGAGCGTGATCTCGGTGCACAGGTTGGAGGAGTGCACCACGCCCACGTGCTGCTGCGGGCTGCGCACGTTGCAGGCGTCCTTGAACGTGATCCAGGGATGCCCGGTCTCGAACAGCATCGTGAGCATCTTGCGCCACAGGTCCTTGGCGGCCATGCGCTTGAAGAGCTTGATCTCGCCGCGGTCGGCCATGGACTCGTAGGCCACGTAGGCGCGCTCGAAGTCCTGGCCGAACTTGTCGTGCAGGTCCGGGCAGCTCGACGGCGAGAACAGCGTCCACTGGCCGCCCTCCATGACGCGCTTCATGAACAGGTCCGGAATCCAGTTCGCGGTGTTCATGTCGTGCGTGCGGCGGCGGTCGTCGCCGGTGTTCTTGCGCAGCTCCAGAAACTCCTCGATGTCCAGGTGCCAGGTCTCCAGGTAAGCGCACACCGCGCCCTTGCGCTTGCCGCCCTGGTTCACGGCCACGGCCGTGTCGTTGACGACCTTGAGGAAGGGCACCACGCCCTGGCTCTTGCCGTTGGTGCCCTTGATGTAGGAGCCCAGCGCGCGCACGTTGGTCCAGTCGTTGCCCAGGCCGCCGGCGAACTTGGACAGCAGCGCGTTCTCCTTGAGCGCCTCGTAGATGCCTTCCAGGTCGTCGGAGACGGTGGTCAGGTAGCAGCTGGAGAGCTGCGAGCGCCGCGTGCCCGCGTTGAACAGCGTGGGCGTGCTGCTCATGAAGTCGAAGCTGGAGAGCACGTCGTAGAACTCGATGGCGCGCGCCTCGCGGTCGCCGCTCTTCTCGCCCAGCGCCAGGCCCATGGCCACGCGCATGAAGAAGGCCTGCGGCAGCTCGATGCGCTGCTCGTCGATGTGCAGGAAGTAGCGGTCCACCAGGGTCTGCAGGCCCAGGTAGTCGAACTGCAGGTCGCGCTCGGCCTTGAGCGCCGCGCCCAGCCGCGCCAGGTCGAAGCCCAGCAGCGCCTCGTCCAGCAGCTCGGCCTTGACGCCCTTGGCCACGAAGCCGGGGAAGTACTCGGCGTAGCGCGTGGCCATCTGCTCGTGCGTCACTTCCTGACCCAGCACCTGCTTGCGCACCGTGTGCAGCAGCAGCCGCGCGGTGGCGCGGGTGTAGGCGGGCTCCTTCTCGATGAGGGTGCGCGCGGCCAGGATGGCGGCCTTGTGCACTTCCTCCAGCGGCACGCCGTCGTAGAGGTTGCGGTGCGTCTCGGCCAGGATGGGGCCGGCCTTCACGTCCTCGCCCAGGCCGGCGCAGGCGGACTCCACCAGCGCCTGCAGCTTGGCCTCGTCCAGCGGCACGCGCTGGCCGTCCTCGATCACGTGCAGCACGGGCTTGGCCGCGGCGGCCTGGGCTGCGGCTGCGGCGGCGGCCGCACGCTGGGCGCGCTCCTGCGCATGGCGCTCGCGGTACAGCACGTAGGCACGCGCCACGTCGTGGTGGCCGCTGCGCATGAGCTGCAGCTCGACCTGGTCCTGCACGTCCTCGATGTGGAAGGTGCCGCCGGTCGGGCGCGAACGCAGCAGCGAACGCACCACGGCCTCGGTGAGCCCATCCACCGTCTCGCGCACGCTGGCCGAGGCCGCACCCTGGCTGCCGCGCACGGCCAGGAAGGCCTTCATCAGCGCCACGGCGATCTTGCTGGGCGTGAAGGCAACCACCGCCCCGTTGCGCCGAATGATCTGGTAGCCCTCGTAGCTGGCGCGCGCCGGTGCTTCGACAGCCTCGGCCTCGCCGATGAAGGCGCCGCCGACGCCGGAGGAGGAATGCAGTTCAGGTGCGCTCATGTGGACTTTCCTTCTGGTCAACGGGAGAGCCGCCGCCGCTGCAGGCTCGACGGCTTGCGGCCGCGCCTGGCAGGCTCTCCAGCACCCCGATGCGGGCCCGTCCAAGGGCCCGGCGAACCGGGGCATGTGCAAAAACTTGTGGATAACCGGTGAGTCGTCGGTGGACAGCGGACACTACCGGTGGTGTGGCGGCGCGTATTAGACCACTACATGTAGTGGCCGAGAAGATTCAGCCCCTGGACAGTCACAGATTTGCCACGTTCGCGTGATGCGCCGCCAAAGCCGGCATTCGGCTTGCAGCGGGAAAGAAACGGCCAACCGCGGCGGCCTGGACGGTTGCGCCCGAAACGGGCTTCAGGCCAGCTTCATGCGCGCCGTTGCAGCGCGCTGCCGGTGCCTTGCCAGCCGCTGAGCCGGGCCAGCAGCGGCCAACTGAAAGCGGCGCCAGGGTCGTGCTTGCGGCCCGGCGCGACGTCCTCATGGCCGGTCACCTCGGCCAGCGGATAGCGCTGCGCCAACGCCCGCAACAGCCGCGCCAGCCGCCGGTACTGCACGGCGGCGAAGGGCGTGCCCTCCAGGCCTTCGAGCTCGATGCCGATGGAGTAGTCGTTGCAGTTGTCGCGGCCACGCCAGCTGGAGCGCCCTGCATGCCAGGCGCGCGCGTCGCAGGACACGAACTGCATCAGCGCGCCGTCGCGGCGCACCAGGAAGTGCGCCGACACTTCCAGGCCGCGGATCTGCTGGAAGTACGGGTGCGTGTCCCAGTCCAGCCGGTTGGTGAAGAGCCGTTCGATGGCGTCGCCGCCATAGACGCCCGGCGGCAGGCTGATGGAATGGACCACCGCCAAGCCAATGCTCACGCCCGCAGGGCGCGGGCCGAAATTGGGCGAGGGACAGCGCCGCGCCGGCGCGTACCAGCCCTCCTCCCAGGCGTCGGTCGAGGCCGTGGCCGCACGCGGCGCCGACGGATCGGCGCTCATGTCTTGCGCGGCCCGGCGGCGCGGTGCATCGGGCAGCAGTAAGGCTGTCCATCCAGGCCCAGCACAGCCTCACTGCTGGGCAGGTGCAGCCCGCAGTGGCTGCAGCGCACCATCGCTTCCAGCTGGGGCGGCACGGGCGGGCGCGGCGGCGGTGGCGGGGGAGGAGGTGGCGGCGGCAACGAGGCGCGGCGCATGGCCCACAGCACCAGCACGATCACGGCCAGGAGCAGCAGGTACTTCATCGCGGCGGCCTCTCAGGAAAGGCGGCGGGCGGCAGGGCGCGGGATGTCTTCATGGTCCGGGCAGCGGCGCCTGTGGCAGGCGCGCCGTGGCTCTCACACGGCGCGGTGCAGCACCACCTCCAGCACGAAGCGCGAGCCGATGTAGCCCAGCAGCAGCAGCACCGCGCCGGCATAGAGCCAGCGCGTGGCGCGCCGCCCGCGCCACCCCCAGGCCAGCCGGCCGCCGATGAGCAGCGCGAAGGTGGCCCAGCCCAGCAGAGAGAACACCGTCTTGTGGTCCCAGCGCCACTCCGGGCTGAGCCACGCCCCCAGCAGCAGCGCGGCGCTGAGCACCACGAAGCCGGCCTCGATGAAGCGGAAGGTCAACCGCTCCAGCCGCAGCAGCGGCAGCCCGAAGGGACCGCCGCCGCTGCCCTGGGGCGGGACGAGCTTCAGGCGCATCTGGCGCTCGGCGCGGTCCAGCAGCATCGCGTGCAGCACCGCGGCACCGAACAGACCATAGGAAGCGATGCCCAGCAGCCAGTGCAGTGGCATCCAGGCCGAGCCGCCTTCGAGCCGGATGTCCCCCGGGAAGGCCGCGGCCAGCAGCACCACCGGCGCACCCACGGTGGCGAGCTGGCGCCGCACGCCCGGCAGCGAGAAAAGGCGGCTTTCCACCGCATGCACCGCCAGCACGAACCACACGGTCAGCGACAGCGCCGGGCCGAAGCCGAAGCGCACGCCCGGCGGCTCGCGGCCGATGGCAGCGATCTCCAGCACCAGCGCCACGCCGTGCAGCACCCAGCCCAGCTGCAGCGCGGCCGTGTGCAGCCGGCGCCCATCGGGCGCAGGCAACATGGCGACGAGGTAGGCCAGCACGGCGCCCACGGCGGGCAGCCAAGGCCATGCGACGGCGGCCGCCGCGGGGCCGGACGATAAAATCATCCGAACAGTTTACTTTCGCGGCCAGCGCCTCCCGGCGTGCCACGGTCGCCCCCCCGCCATGGCATCCGCCCTCACCGACCGCCTGTCGCGCCTGGTCAAGACCATGCGCGGCCAAGCCCGCATCACCGAAAGCAACGTGCAGGACATGTTGCGCGAGGTGCGCATGGCTCTGCTCGAAGCCGACGTCGCCCTGCCCGTCGTGCGCGACTTCATCGCCCGCGTCAAGGAAAAGGCCCTGGGCCAGGAGGTCGTGGGCTCGCTCAACCCCGGCCAAGCGCTGGTGGGCATCGTGAACAAGGAGCTCGCCGCCACCATGGGCGAGGGCGTCTCCGACATCAACCTCGCCGCGCAGCCGCCGGCGGTGATCCTGATGGCGGGCCTGCAGGGCGCGGGCAAGACCACCACCACCGCCAAGCTGGCCAAGCACCTCATCGAGCGCCGCAAGAAGAAGGTGCTCACCGTCTCGGCCGACGTGTACCGCCCTGCGGCCATCGAGCAGCTCAAGACGGTGACGAAGCAGGCCGGCGCCGAATGGTTCCCCTCCGCGGCCAACCAGAAGCCGCAGGACATCGCGCTGGCGGCGCTGGACCACGCGCGGCGCCACTACTTCGACGTGCTGCTGGTGGACACCGCCGGCCGCCTGGCCATCGACGAGGCGCTGATGGCGGAGATCCGCGATCTGCACGCCGCGCTCAAGCCGGTGGAGACGCTGTTTGTGGTGGACGCCATGCAGGGCCAGGACGCCATCAACACCGCGCGCGCCTTCAAGGAGGCGCTGCCGCTCACGGGCATCGTGCTGACCAAGCTCGACGGCGATTCGCGCGGCGGCGCCGCGCTGTCGGTGCGGCAGGTCACGGGCGCGCCCATCAAGTTCGCCGGCGTGTCGGAGAAGATCGACGGGCTGGAGGTCTTCGACGCCGAACGCCACGCCGGGCGCGTGCTGGGCATGGGCGACATCGTCGCCCTGGTCGAGGAGGTGCAGAAGGGCGTGGACCTGGAGGCGGCGCAGAAGCTCGCCGAGAAGGTCAAGAGCGGGGACGGTTTCGATCTCAACGACTTCCTGGCCCAGATCAGCCAGATGAAGAAGATGGGCGGCCTTTCCGGCCTCATGGACAAGCTCCCCACCCAGCTTGCAGCCAAGGCCGGCCAGGCCGACATGGACCGCGCCGAGCGCGACGTGCGCCGCATGGAAGGCATCATCAATTCCATGACGCCGCTGGAGCGGCGCAAGCCCGAGCTGATCAAGGCCAGCCGCAAGCGCCGCATCGCCGCCGGCGCCGGCGTGCAGGTGCACGAGGTGAACAAGCTGCTCAATCAATTTGAGCAGATGCAGGGAATGATGAAGAAGATGAAAGGCGGCGGCCTGATGAAGATGATGAAACGCATGGGCGGCATGAAGGGCCTCAAAGGCATGCTGCCACCGGGAATGGGCTGAAGCCCGCGGCTCCGCACCGCCCCTGCGCAGGTGTGGGCGGGCTGCAGGGCCCGGGCATCCGACGCGGCTCTATATATAGATGGAAGCAAGAAGGGGGGGCCCCCAAA
>JAEYPG010000543.1 GCA_023410975.1 Pseudomonadota bacterium | reverse complement strand
GCCCAGCATGGCCGCGGCCTATGGCGCCGTGGTGGGCGCGCCGCAGCAGGCAGGCCCGGCCGGCGCGGGCTTCATGCCCTCGGCGCCGCCCGCGCCCAGCGCCCGCACGCTGCACGAGCAGGAGATCGCCATGATCCAAGCCGCGCTCGACGCCGCCGGCGGCAACATCTCCGAGGCCTCCAAGCGCCTGGGCATCAGCCGCAACACCATCTACCGCAAGCTGCGCTGGAACCGCCAGGACGGTGACGCCACCTGAGCAGCCACCGGGTTTGCACTGTGTCAACCTGAAGCGGAACTGCTGCCACCTGGCACGATTTTGTTAACTCGACAAACTTTTTAGGCTCTTAACCGTTGCAAAAGCCACCGGCACGGCTTTTGCGAAACGGCGTCAAAACCCCACCCAGACCGCCCTGGCGGCGGTCCAGGACGATCAGGAGACGTTCCGTGCCGATTCACCCTCATTGCGCCGCGCTGGCCCGCCGCGCCGACGCATGATGAAACTGCTGCTGCTCGGTGCCGAGGGCAGCGCCGCGCGAGCCGCCGCGCTGTCCGACGGCACCCGCTGGGTGCTGCTCAATGCCCCGGCCGACCTGGAGCGCCAGCTCCAGCGCCATCCCCAGTTGCAGGCCCAGCCGCTGGCCGGCGTGGTGCTCATGGATGCGCAGATGGACCACGTCGCGGGCCTGCTGGGCCTGCGCGACGGCCCGCCGGTGGAGCTCTACGCCACACCCGCCGTGTTCGAGTCGCTGACCACCGAGCTGCCGCTGCTGCAGGTGGTGGACCGCTGCTGCGGCGTGCACTGGCACCTGCTGCCCGTGGCCGGCGACAGCGCTGCGGCGCCCTTTCGCATCGACGGCCTGCCCGGGCTGCACTTCACGGCCTTTGCCGTCGGCGACGAGCACTCGCCCGGCGGCTCGCTGGCGCTGGAAGTGGAAGACCTGCGCGACGGCCGCCGCCTGTTGTACTGGCCCGGGCCGCGCCCCCTGCCCGTCAACCACGGCGCCGACTGCCTGCTGCTGGGCGATTCCGGCGCGGCGCAGCCGGGCGAGAACAGCGCGCGGCGCGTGCTGCTGCACCCGGCCGCGCCGCCGCCCGTGCCCGCGCCCGGCCATGCCGCCCTGGAGCACGCCTTCGACGGCATGGAGATCGAGTTATGAGCAGCGTGACCTTGCCAACCCCGGCGCCGCAGACACTGCCGGCCGATGCGGGCGCTCCGCCCCGGCTGCGCCTGGCCGGGCTGCACAAGCGCTACGGCGAGCGCGTGGCCCTGAAGTCGCTGGACCTGCAGCTTGCGCCGCGCAGCTACGTCGCGCTGCTGGGCCCCAACGGCGCCGGCAAGTCCACCCTGTTCCAGCTGCTCACGGGGCTGTTCGCGCCCGACGCGGGCGAGGTGGAGATCGACGGGCTGTCGCTGCGCCGCAGCACGCGCCAGGCGCTGGCGCGCATCGGCGTGGTGTTCCAGCAGATGTCGCTGGACCTGGACCTGAGCGTGCGCCGCAACCTGCAGTTCCACACCCAGCTGCACGGCCTGCCCGCGGCGCTGGCGCGCCAGCGCATCGAGGAAGCCGCCGAAACCTTCGGCCTGGCCAAGGACCTGCCCCGCGCGGTGCGCGAGCTCTCCGGCGGCAACCGGCGCAAGGTGGAGCTGGCGCGCGCGCTGCTGCACCGCCCCGCCCTGCTGCTCATGGACGAGCCCACCGTGGGGCTGGACCCGAAGTCGCGCCGCGACCTGCTCGCGGCCATCCGCGCCGACGTCGCCGCGCGCGACAGCACCGTGCTGTGGGCCACGCACCTGGTCGAGGAGGCGCAGGCCGCCGACCGCGTGCTGGTGCTGCACAAGGGCGTGCTGCTGGCCGACGGCACGCCCGAGGCGGTGACGCAGCAGCTCGGCGGCGGCACGCTGGAGGAAGCCTTCGTCAAAGCCACCGCCTGACACGGGCACATGCCGCGGCGCGGCAAGCGCTCCCGCCACGGCGTGACAACATGCGACGCGCACGCAGATGCGCGCGCAACTGATCACAGGAGACAAGCCTTGAAGAAGACGCTGTTGGCCAGCCTGCTGGCCCTGTCGGGTCTTGCGGCCTCGGCCCAGACCGCCTGGGTGTCGAGCGAGAAGGACCATGCGCTGACGCTGGTGGACCTCAAGACGCAGGCCGTGGCCGGTGTCATCAACACCTGCAAGCGCCCGCGCCACATGCAGCTCGCCCCGGGCGGCAAGCGCCTGTACGTGGCCTGCGGCGACTCCAGCCAGGCCGACATCATCGACGTGGCCTCGCGCAAGTCGGTCGGCCGCATCCCGCTGGGCGACGATCCCGAGGCCTTCGACTTCTCGGCCGACGGCAAGGCGCTGTACGTCTCGGCCGAGGACGAGGGCGAGATGCAGACGCTGGACGCGGCGACCGGCAAGAAGCTGGCCTCCGTGGCCGTGGGCAAGGAGCCCGAGGGCGTGAAGACCTCGCCGGACGGCAAGCTGGTGTACGTGACCTCCGAGGTCGCGAACATGGTGCACGTCATCGACGCGGCCAGCGGCAAGCTGCTCAAGAACGTTGCCGTGGGCAAGCGCCCGCGGCGCATGGCTTTCACGCCCGATGGCGCGCAGCTGTGGGTGAGCAACGAGCTCGGCGCCAGCCTGAGCGTGATCTCCACCAAGGACCACACGGTGCTCGCCACCGTGCCGCTGGAGCTCAAGGGCGCGCGCGCAGAGGACATCACGCCCGTGGGCGTGGCCATGGCGCGCGACGGCAAGACGCTCTTCGTCGCCATGGGCCGCGCCAACCACGTGGGCTTCGTGGACGTGGCCAGCCGCAAGCTGGTCAAGACCGTGCTGGTGGGCAAGCGCGCCTGGCACGTCGCGCCGAACAAGGACGACAGCCTGCTCGTGGTCACCAACGGCCTGAGCGACGACATCACGATCGTGGACGTGGCCGCGGGCAAGGCGCTCAAGAGCGTGCCCGTGGGCCGCGTGCCCTACATGTCGGTGATCCTGGAATGAGGTTGTCGATGCAACTTCGCCCCCTGTCCGCGGCGCTGCTGCTGGCTGCCGCCGGCGCCGCGCAGGCCGTGCCCTACAAGGTGACGCTGCTGGTGCGCGCCGACGACCCGCGCCTGGAGCGCAGCCGCGTCGAGCGCGCCTACCTCGGCCACCCGGGCGGCCCCGCGAGCGACGGCCTGAACGTCGCCATCAAGGAAGCCGCCTTCGAGCTCGACGCCGCGGGCACGTCACTCGTCGTGGACACCGTGCCGGTGGCCGATGCGGCGGCCGCGCGCGCCGCGGCGCAGAAGGCCGAGAAGGCCGGCGCCGCCGTGCTGCTGACCGACCTGGACGCCGCCGCCACGCTGGCCGTGGCCGACGCGGTGCAGCGCCCGGTGCTCAACCTG
>JAEYPG010000589.1 GCA_023410975.1 Pseudomonadota bacterium | reverse complement strand
GCGCTACGCCGAGCGCCTGGGCCTGTCCACCGAGCGGCTCAACCGCATGGTGCGCGCCGAGACCGGGCACAACGCGCAGGCGCTGCTGCACGCGCGGCTGGCGCGCGAGGCCTGCCGGCGTCTGGTGCACGTGGCCGCGCCGGTGTCGCGCCTGGCCTTCGAGCTGGGCTTCGAGGACCCGGCCTACTTCTGCCGTTTCTTCAAGCGCCAGACCGGGCTCTCGCCCAGCGACTACCGGCGCCAGGCGCAGCAGTCTGCCGGCTGAGAACCGGTCGTCCGCATCCCGCCTCGCAGGGCACCACCCGGGGATGCCGGATCACGGCGGCGTGCTTCCCAGCGCCTCCGGCATCCCCGTCACGCCGCGGCGCCATGGCCGCAGTCGCCGGGATCATCGACCAGCCAGGCGTGCCGCTCCAGCCAGCGGCCCAGCACGTTGTCGTTGGACATGCCCAGCTTGGCGAACAGGTGGGCGCGGTGCGTTTCCACCGAGCGCGGGCTGCACGGCGGCTGCAGCAGCTTCGCGATTTCCTTGTTGGGCGTGCCCCGCGCCACGTGAGCCGCCACCTCGCGCTCCCTGGGCGTCAAGCCCTCCCACAACACCAGGGCTTCCGCACGGCGGGAGGCCTCTTCCAGCGCGCCGGGCAGCTTGGCCAGCAGCGCCTCCGAATCCGGCTTGACCACCCAGTCGTGAGCGCCCTGCCGCACCGCGTTCAGCGCCGTCGGAATGTCGCCATGGCCGGAGAGGAAGAGCACCACCAGCGGGCTGTGCGCCGCCCTGAGCCGGGCAAAGACCTCCAGCCCGCTCAGCCCGCCCAGCCGCAGGTCCAGCACGAGCACGCCGCTGCGGCGCATGTCCACGGCGTCCAGGAACGCTTCGCCGGAGTCGAAACCCTGCACCGCGAATCCGGTGGACATCAGCATCAGGAACAGCGAGCGGCGCACGGCCTCGTCGTCATCGACGACATACAAATTCAGCGAGCTTCTTTGCATGGTCCCTGAGGAAGCCGGAGTGTGAACAGCGCGCCGCCCTGCGCGGGCGCCGAGAACGAGATTTGCCCGCCATGGCTTTCGGCAATGGAGCGGCAGATTTTCAGGCCCACGCCCAGGCCGTCCGGCTTGGTGCTGAAAAAGGGCTCGAAGAGCCGGGGAGCCACTTCGGCCGGAACGCCCGGGCCCGTGTCCTGAACCTCCACCACGATGTCCCGGCCCTCGGCCCGCGCACGGACCGTGATGCGCTTCGACTCCTCCTTGGCGTCCTTCATGGCCTGCAGGGCATTCATGAGCAGGTTCAGCAGCAGCTGTTCGAGCAGCAGGCGGTCGCCCCATACCGGAGGCAGTTGCGAGGGAATGTCCAGCTCGACGCCGGAGTGCAGCCGCTTGATCTCCGGGCGCAGCAGCGCCAGCACCGACGCGATGAGGTCCGGCATTTCGCACAGTTCCTGCCCCCGGGTGCGCTGGCGCACGAAACCCCGCATGCGGGCCACGATGTCCGCGGCGCGGCGCGCCTGGAGCTGAATTTCCTTGAGGGTTTCCTGCAGCATGTCGCGGGCCCCCTGGTCCGCGAAACGCTGCGCCGCCACGGCAAAGCTGGAAAGCGCCATCAGCGGCTGCCCCAATTCATGGGCAAGCGTTGAAGCCAACTCACCCAGGCTGGCCAGCCGGGCGGCGTGCTGCAGTTGCGTTTCCTGGATGCGCTCACGCTGCTCGGCCCGGCGTCGCTCGCGCAAACGCCAATACAGCAGGCTCACGAGCAGCAGCAGCGCCGCCAGGCCCGTCAGTGCCTGCGCCGCCCGCCGGGCCTGGGCCACTTCGGAAAGGTCCGCCATGACGCTGAGCGTCCAGCCCAGGCGCGCAATATCGGTTTCCGCCACCAGAAAACTTCGCCTGCTACCCGACACCTCGGCTTGGACTCGATAAGGCAAGGCCGAAGCCTGATTCGAAGGCACATTTCCAATCCAGGGCAGCAATGGATACTCGCGGTGCTCCATGCCATATTGATGGTGTTTGTCCAGCCAGCTGAGGTCCTCGGCGCCCAGAGGTTTGCGGCTGTTGTAGATCCATTGGGGAACCGAGCTCAGAAACACAATGCCGCGGGCATCCGACAAAACTACCGGATCCGGTGCATTGGCCCATGCGGACTGCACTGCATCCAGACCGACTTTCACCACCATCACGCCCAGAATGCCTTGCGCGCCACGCACGGGCTCGGCGATGAACAGACCGGGCACCCCGGTGGTCATGCCCACGCCGTAGAAAATGCTGCGTTCCCCGGCCAAGGACCTTTCGAAATAGGGACGGTTCCGGTAGTTTTGTCCCACGAAACTGTCGCTGCCGCGCCAATTGCTGGCGGCCAGGGTCAAGCCTTGCCGATCCAGCAGATACAGCGCCGACGACCCGACTTTTTGGTTCAGCTCTTCAAGGTAGTGGTTGACAGCCTGCGTGAAACCCGGCCCCTGCGGGTTTTGCAGCAGCGTGCGCACGGCAGGGTGGCGGGCACTGGCCAACGGCAGGAAATCGAACCGCTCGGCCGTGGCCCGCAATCCCAGGGCGTGGGCCTCCAGCGCATGGCGCAGCGCCTGCGTCTTCAGCCCCATCTCGCGCCTCTCCGTCCATTCGCCGACGCCCAGCAGAAGCGCCGCCAGCACGGCCGTGGCCAAAGCCCACAGCACAAAACGGGGTACATGGCTCCGAGAGGAGCGTGCAGTCAACATGCCTGGCATGGCCGCATTTTCGTGCATGAGAATTCTCGCCAGCGGCCGTGCCGGCACGCCCGATGGCGGCGCTGGGCACAAAACTCTGCGTATTTCTACGCAGAGCCCCGTGCGGAATCGAACTGATGCCGCCATTTTTTGCGTGACCCACAATTCCCGAAATTATGAGCCCCGGCAGCGCCGGCCGGGGTCTGCGCATACAGGCGCAATATGCAAGGAGACCGTTATGACCGCATGGAACCGCCGCACGGCATTGATCGCCCTGGGATGGGCTGTTTGTTCGCTGGCCCAAGCCCAGGAATGGCCCGCGAAACCGGTGACCGTCGTGGTGCCGTGGCCGCCGGGCGGTCCGTCGGATACCGTGGCCCGTCCCATGAGCAAGGGTTTGACCGATGCGCTGGGCAAATCCTTCGTGGTGGATAACCGCGGCGGCGCGGGCGGCAATATCGGCTCGGCCGCGGTCGCCAAGGGAGCACCGGACGGCAGCATGCTGCTGATCACCTCCAGCGCCCCGATCGTGATCAACCAGCACATCTACAAGAAAATGCCTTTCGAGGCGCAAACCGACCTGGCCCCGGTCACGAACCTGCTGCGGGTGCCGCTGGTGCTGGCCGTTCATCCTTCCATTCCGGCCAAGAATCTGAAGGAATTGATCGCCCATATCCAGGCCCAGGCCGGCAAATTCCAATATGCCTCTTCGGGCAATGGCACGCCGCAGCACATGACCGGCGAGCTGTTCAAGTTGACCGCCAAGCTCGACATGACGCACGTGCCCTATAAGGGCTCGGCCACCGCCATCAACGACGTGCTGGCCGGCCACGCGCCCATGATGTTCGACAGCACGGTGGCCATACTGCCGCACATCAAGGCGGGCAAGCTGAAGGCCATTGCCGTGACCGGCGCCAAGCGCTCGGAGCAGCTGCCCGAAGTGCCTACCTTCGCGGAAGCAGGAGTGCCCGGCGTCGAATCCTATGCCTGGTATGGCCTGTTCGCGCCCGGCAAGACGCCCAAGGAACTGGTTGCCAAGATCAATGCCGAGGCGCTCAAGGTCATGAAGGGCCCGGAATATCAGCGTGTGCTGAAGGAAACGGGCTCGGAATTCGTCGGCGACACGCCGGAGAATTTCGCGGCCTTCATCAAGGCGGAATCCGAGAAGTGGGGCAAGGTCGCGAAGGCAACCGGGGCGACGGTGGATTGACCCCCATTCCCGATGTGCCGCCTTGGGCTGGGCCGTGCGCTTCTAGCGGCCGGCCTCGCATGCGGCCACCACCGCTTCAGCGCAGCAGGAAGCGGTCCACCGCCTCCATGAACACGCGCGTGCGCGCCGGCACCAGGCCCCGTCCCGGCAACTGCGCATAGACCTTCAGCGGGTGCGGCACATGGTCGGGCAGCAGCGGCTGCAGCGCGCCGGCCGCCACCTCGCGGCGGCAATAGGAGGCGGCGAGCATGGCGGCGCCATGCCCGGCCAGCGCGGCCTGGAGCCGCAGCGCGGCGTTGTTGGTGCGCAGCGGACCGCCGGGCTGGAATTCGTGGGTCCGGCCGTCGGGCCCCTGAAAGCGCCACCAGGCTTCGCCCGGCATGGACAGGCAGGGCCAGTGCTGCAGTGCCTCCACGTCCCGGGGCAAGCCGTGCCGGCGCACCAGCGCGGGCGCCGCGTACAGCCCCCGCGCCACGCTGTAGACCCGGCGCACCACGCGCAGCGAGTCCGGCAGCGCGTCGGCGCTGGTGAAGAACACCACGTCGTAGCCCGCGCCGGCGTCATCCACGTCCGGCGTGCGCACCTCCAGCTCGATCTCCAGCGCCGGATGCCGCTCCAGCACGTCGTTGACCACCTCGCCCAGCTGCAGCGCGCCGAACTCGTAGGGCGTGGCGATGCGCAGCACCCCGCGCGCCTCGTCGCGCGCGTCGCCGGCCTCTGCCGCCACCGCGTCCAGCCGCTCGAACAGCGGCGCGAGCTGCGCCAGCAGCCGGCTGCCTTGCTCCGTCAGCGCCAGCCGCCGCGTGCTGCGTTCCAGCAGCCGTTGCCCCAGCGCCTGCTCAAGCCGCGCCACCGCGTGGCTCAGCGAGCTCTTGGGCCAGCCCAGTTGTTCCGCCGCGCGGGTGAAGCTGCCGCTGCGGGCCACGGCCGTGAAGGCGTACCAGTCATTCCAGTTCATGGCTTATTGTTCGGCCCACTGCACGCTGCGTCCAACAACAGCACTTTATCCAAGGAGTAGGACAATGCAGCATGGCGGGATGTCTGTTTCCCCGTCCACTTCCGTCCCGCCAACGTTGCACGCGCCCCTGCTGGCGGCCTATCCGCACTTGCGCGCCTGGCGCGTGTACGCCTTTGGCGCCGTGCTGGGCCTGGTGGCTTCGCTGGACATCGTGGGCGCCATCCTGATCGCAATGGCCGGACCGCGGGTGCAGCAGGGCCTGGGTGCCGGGCCGCGGGAGTTCCTGTGGGCCTTCACGGCCTATGCCGCGGCCGCCGTGGTGGCCAATCTGGTGCTGGTGCAGCTGGCGGGCCGGGTGAGCTACCGCCGCTTCACGCTGGCCAGCCTGGTGGTGTTCGCGGCCGGGGCGCTAGGCTGCGCGGCGGCTTCGACGCTGCCGGAGCTGGCACTGGCGCGGCTGGTGCAGGGCCTGGGTGGCGGTGGCCTGTTCGCTGCGGCGCGCATCCAGGCCCAGTACGCCTCGCAGCCGCGGGAGCGGCTGTCGCTGTTCTGGGGTTTCGGGCTGGCGAACTTCGCACTGGTGGCGTTGGCGCCCTGGCTGACGGCCGTGCTGGTGAGCCAACACGGCTGGCCGCTGCTGTTCCTGCTGCAGGCGGGGCTGGCCGTGGCGCTGCTGCCGCTGGTGCTGTGGCTGTACCCGCGCACCGAACCGCTGCCGCCGCGCCCCATGGGCCGGCTGGACTGGCCGGGCGTGGCCGCCTTTGCCGCGGGCGCGCTGCTGCTGGTGCACGCGCTGGAGCAGTTGCGCTACTTCACGCGGGCGCAGGGGCCGGTGTTGGCGGCCTACGCGGTGGCGGGGCTGGCACTGCTGGTGGTGGTGATGCACCGCTTCAGCCGGCATCCCGATCCCTGGCTCGACCCGCGCCGGCTCTCCAGCCGCCGCTACCTGGCGGGGCTGGCCTTCTACGGCGCCTTCTATCTCGTCAGCGGCGCGTGGAACTACGCGGTGCCGGCCTTCCTGGTGGAGGGACTGGACTACACGCTGGCCGAGGCCGGCGCGCTGCTGTCGCTGGGCGGCGTGGTGACGTTGGCCGCGGTGGTGGTGTTCCACCTCGCGCTGCCGCGCCTGATGCGCAAGCGCCGCTACATCGCGCTGGGCTACCTGGGGCTGGCGATGTCCTTCGTGCTGATGGCGCTGGCCGCGCGCCCGGACGGCCCGGCCGCGCTGGTGCCGGCGGCCGTGCTGCTGCAGGGCGCGATGCCGGTGCTGGCGCTGCTGCAGGTCGCGATGATGACCTTCGTGGAGATGCCCACCGAGGACTTCGCGCACGCCTACGCCTTCAAGAGCATCGTGCGCGAGATCGTGAACGCGCTGGGCGCGGGGCTGACAGTGCTTCAGCTGCACCAAGGCGGCGAGGCCGCTGGCAACGGGCTGCAGGGCCTGGCGCTGCGTTCGGCCGCCGGCGAGCTGCTGGCGGGCCTGGCTCTGGCCTGCCTGCTGGTGGCGGCCATCGCGCCGGCGCAGCGCGCGCTCAAGTGACGCCCGGAGGACCGGTGCCCGCACAACCTTGGCCTGCGCGGGTGCTGGCCGAGGGACTGCTTGCGTTTTCCGGCAGCGGCCCACACAACGCCGTCACACCCGCGCAGGTGGGTGTCCAAGAGCACCGGGCGGCATCCCGGCGCGCGTGGATGCCCGCCTTGGCGCACTGCTGTCCGGGGAATTTGTAACGGTCGCTGCCAAGGGGTTGTGGGTATTGGCTGACGGGGACGATGAGTCCCGGAACGGCGATTCCTGTTGGCACCGGCCAACCCCACAACATGGCCAGC
>JAEYPG010000581.1 GCA_023410975.1 Pseudomonadota bacterium | reverse complement strand
GCTGAGCAACGCGCGGGGCCGCGTGCGCGACGCCGCGCAGGCGCGCGAGGCGCTGAGCGCGCAGATCGCGCAGACCGTGCGCTGGGACGAGTGCCTGGAAGGCGTGATGGCGCAGCGCGTGGACGCGGTGCTGGAGATCGGCCCGGGGCAGGCGCTGGCGCGCATGTGGCAGCAGCGCTGCCCGGAGATCCCGGCGCGCTCGGTGGACGAGTTCCGCAGCGTGGGCGCCGTCGCGAAGTGGCTGCTGGGGCGGACGGGGTAGGGGCGCGGTCGAAGGATAGGCCTGCATGAAAGCGCGAAGACGGGCAAATTCCAGCCCCTCGCGCCTTGATTGCCCCGTACCGTGAACCTGTCCTTCCACCTCGACGACCTGCGCCTCTTCTGCCTGGCGGCGCGGCGCGCCAGCTTCGCGGCCACGGCCAAGGAGCTGGGCACCTCGCCGGCCTTCGTGAGCAAGCGCATCGCGATCCTGGAGAAGGCGCTGGGCGTGAGCCTGTTCCACCGCGCCTCGCGGCGCGTGACGGTGACGGACGACGGCGAGGCGGTGTTCCGCGCCGCGCAGCAGATCCTCGAGGGCGTGGGCCGCATGGCCGAGACGGTGGCCAGCGCCCGCGCCGAGCCGCGCGGGCTGCTGCGCATCAGCAGCGGCTTCAGGCTCGGCCGCCGCCACGTCGCGCCGGCGCTGTCGCTGCTGGCGCGCCGCTACCCGGCGCTGGACATCTGGCTGGAAGTGGTGGACCGCCAGGTGGACTTGATCGCGGAGGACATCGACCTGGACGTGCGCGTAGGCGAGGTGCACGAGCCGCACCTGGTGGCGCACCGCATCGCGCCGGCGTGGCGCTTCCTGTGCGCCGCGCCGAGCTACCTGGAGCGCATGGGGCATCCGAAGACGCTGGCGGACCTGGCGCAGCACGAGTGCCTGCTGCTGCGCGAGCGGGATCTGCCCTTCGGCGTGTGGCGGCTCAACGGCCCGGACGGGCTGGAGACGGTGAAGGTCAGCGGCACGCTGGCCTCGAACAACGCCGACATCGTGCGCGTGTGGGCGCTGGACGGGCACGGCATCCTGCTGGCGTCGGACTGGGACGTGGCCGCGCACCTGGCCAGCGGCGAGCTGACCAGGGTGCTGCCGGCCTACAGCCACCCGGCCGACGTCTGGGGCGTCACGCCGCTGCGTTCCAGCCAGTCGGCCAAGGTGCGGGTGTGCGTGGCCTTCCTGCAGGAGCAGCTCACGCAGGGGCCGTGGGCGCTGGGGAGCGTGTGATTCAGCAGCTGGCGCGCCGCGGCGCTGGCAGGCGGGCCAGGGCGGCGCGGTGCTCGCGCCCGTTGAGCCAGGTGCCCAGCGCGCCGCACACGGCGATGGCGGCGATGCCGGCCACGGCCAGCGCATCCGGCGCGTGCTTGAACACCAGCCAGCCGGCCAGCGTGGCGAAGCCGATCTGCGCGTACAGCCAGGGCGTGAGCACCGCCACCGGCGCGCGCCGGTAGGCCAGGATCAGCATGAAGTGGCCCACGGTGCCGAACAGGCCGATCAGCGCCAGCAGCGCCCACAGCAGCGGCGAGTGCAGCGGCTGCCACGCGAAGGGCAGCATCACGGCGGTGGCCAGGGTGCCGATGCAGCCGGTGTAGAAGTGGGTGGTGCCGGGGTCGTCGGTGTGCGCCAGCCGGCTGGTCACGACCTGGAAGCCGGTGTTGGTGGCCACCAGCCCCAGCGGCAGCAGCATGGTCCAGTCGAACATCTCGCTGCCGGGCTGGATCACGGCCAGCGCCCCGGCGAAGCCGCCGACGGCGCACAGCCAGCGCGCCGCGGACACGCGCTCGCCCAGCGAGGTGGCGGCGATGAGCGTGATCAGCAGCGGCGTGAGCATCACGATGGCGGTGAACTCGCCCACCGGCATGAATTTCAGGCTCAGGAACGCGAAGGCGCTGCAACCCAGCAGCAGCAGCCCGCGCAGCAGCTGCATCCAGGGCCGGCGCGTGTGCAGCAGCGTCATGCCCCGCCTGGGCAGCAACGCCGCGCCGGTGGCGACGGCCTGGAACAGGTAGCGGGTCCACATCGCCATCACCAGCGGCACGCCGCCGGCGCTGATGAGCTTGGTGGCGGTGTCCAGCGAGGCAAAACAGGCGACGGCGGCGATGAGCAGTGCAATGCCGTGCAGGACGCGGGTGGAGGGGTTCACGCGGGGCTCAAGGGTTTTTCCTAGGCTGGCAGCGTACCGATCAACCAAACGGCAACCAACCAGCCAAGCGTGGAGCCTCGATTCACGAACTGTGAACGATAGGGCCGTGCCGGCTTCCCGTCCCACCGGGCGGGAGCCGCACGGACCGCGTTGTGCGCCGGCACCTTCAATGCCGGGCGACTTCCCGGGCGCCGAAGGCGGATTCGCCGCGCAGCCGCTCCGAAACCTCGTGCGCCAGCCCGGGGTCCAGGTCCTGGAGCGATTCGATGGCGTGCCGGGCCTGCTCTTCCTGGCCGCTGTGGTGGTAGAGCTCGGCCAGGCCGGCCCAGCTGCGGCCATAGCGCGGGTTCAGTGCCAGGCTGCGTTGCCAGCCCTGGACCGCATCGTCGTAGCGGCCGAGACGGGCGTAGGCCAGCGCGCGCAGGTACAGCGGCTCGGCGTCGGCGGCATCCTCGCGCGTCCAGCGCTCGGCCAGCTGCAGCAGCGCGTTCCACTGCCCGGCCTGCTCCAGCGCAGCGGCCTGCAGGAAGGGCGGCAGCGAGGCCATCGGCTGCTGCCAGAAGCTCTCGCCCGCATGCGGCCGCACCTCGGTGGCCCGCGCGCGCTGCGCCGCCGCATCGGGCAGCCACTCGGTGGGCAGCGCATAGAAGTTGGTGCGCCCGCCCGGCAGGCGGAAGGCGAGGATGCCCACCAGGCGCCCGTCGCGATCGAACAGCCCGCCGCCGCTGGCGCCGGAGCTGAAGCCGTTGCTGCACTGGATGACGAGCTGCCCGTCCCACTGGTGCCGCGCCACCACGCTGCCGCCGCTGATGCGCAGCGCCGGCCCGCCGGTGTAGCCCAGCGCGGCCAGCTCCTGGCCCTCGTGCAGCGAGCCGGTGCGCCCCACGGCGACCGGTGCATGCGGCAGCCCGGGTACCTGCAGCACGCACAGGTCGTGCTTGGCATCCACCACCTGCGCCTGCACGTTCCAGCGCGAGCCGGCCTGGACCACCGTGATGCTGTCGGCCTGGCGCGTGACGTGGCAGTTGGTCACCACACGCTCGCTGGCGATGACCACGCCGGAGCCCACCTGCATGCGCCCGTCCTGCTCCTGGGCCTCGATGCGCAGCACGCTGTTGCCCAGTTGGATCAGCGAGCGGCGGTCGAACTCCGCATGGGCGCTCGCGATGCCGAGCAGGCCAGCCACCGCGACCGCCGCGCCTGCCCACCGCCCGCGCCGCGGCAAGCCGGAAGGCGCGGCGGCAGGCGGGCACCGTCGGCGGCCGGCCCGTGCTCCAAGCCATGCCGTGCCTGCTCCGCGCTTCACGAACTTCATACCGCGTACGTCCTTGCAAGAAGATGTGCAAAAGCCAGGCCTGCCGTAATACGGGTGTGCCAGTTTTCGACCGGGGAAAAGCCGCCCTGCCCGGGTAATGAATACCGGGAGAAGCTTTGATGTACTGTCGATGGCAACCAATATAAGCCGGAATGCTGCGATGCAGCAAAGCCTTCTTTCATACTCGGCTTCTCGAAAGCTCGGTGGGCGAGCAAGCATTGCGCGGGATGCGCCATTCAGGCCGCCCTGCAGCGATCTCAGGCGTGGAAAGCGGTTGTTGCTTCACGAAGTGGTTGATTTTCGTGAGTTTTTCAGTGCTTTCATCTATCGTTGCAGGGGTGCGTATTTCACGCCGGCAGTTTGATCAATACTCCGTAGAAATCATGTACGCATCCACCTTCATATTCGCCAAAAGGCAATTCGACGCGGCTTTCCACCGGCTGGACGAGGAGATTGCCGCCAGGGCGCGGGCCATCCCGGGTTACCTGGGAGAGGAATCCTGGGAAAACACGGCCGCCGGGCTGGTTTCCAACGTCTATTACTGGGATTCGCTGGAGGCGCTGCGGCAGTTGGTACGCGATCCCAGCCACCTGCAGGCGAAGGCGGGGCAGGCGCAGTGGCTCAACGGCTACCGTGTCATCGTGGCCGAGGTGGTGCGCAGCTACGGCGATGGCGGGCTCGATGGGCTCCTGCCCGCTCTTCCGGCCTTGCCTGGCGCCAACCGGGCGCAACCGGATGACGCGCCCGGCGACAGCGCCGGGCCGGCCGGCGCTGCGGCATGAGAGGCGCGGCCTGCGTGATGGGGTTGTCGCTGTGCCTGTCGCTGGGCGCGGTCGCCGCGCCCGCTCCCTGGTATCTGTGGCGGAGCAAGATCGACGGGAAGCGCTTCTGCTTCCAGACCTCGCCCGGCGAGGGCTGGGAGCGGGTGGATGGCCCCTTCAGGGATGCGCGCTGCAAGAAGCGCGCGTAGCGCGCAGCCCCGCGCAACCGACCGGCACGAAAAGGTTGAGTTGAAAACGGTGCGCCGCCGGAGGAGGCGCGGCAGATGTCCTGCCTCCGAAGCCGTGGCCGTACCGTTCCGGCAACGGGGACAAGGCGGCGCGGCTTGGACGATGTCCGGTGCGGTGGAACCATGGCGGCATCGAGCCGCTTCGTGGGAGAAGCTCATGAGCCACCGTGTAGCCAACCTGTTGCGCACCATCTACCACGACCCGCCCAGCGGCAACGTGCACTGGCGCGAGGTCGAGTCGCTGCTGAGGCACGTCGGCGCGGACGTGGAGCCGATGTCGGGCGCGCGCGTCAAGGCCCGCATCGGCCACATGGAGGGCATCCTGCACCGCCCCCACCACAGCAACGTGCTCGACGCCAGCGGGCTGCTGCACCTGCGCCAGTTCCTGGCGCGTGCGGGCGTCACGCCCTCGCAGTACGAGCGCAAGGAGTAGCAGCTGCTCACCACGCTGGCAGCTTTTGCAACCTGTTCGGCACGCATCGTTGCCATGCGCTCGCTAAGTTCCCCGGTTCGGACGCCTGAGATCCCGGAGACAAGATGAGCGAAAAGATTCAAGCGCGGCGCGGCGTTGCGCCCGTCGATGGCCTGTCGCACGTGCAAGGCCCCACGGACGTGCCGCTGTCCACGGCCACCATCGCGGCGCTGCTGGCCGATACCGTCTCGCGCTGGCCGGACCGGCCCGCCGTGGTGTTCCGCGAGCAGGGCGTGCGCTGGACCTGGGCGCAGTTCCAGGCCGAGGTGGACCGCCTGGCCGCCGGGCTGGCCGCACTCGGGCTGCAGCGCGGCGACCGCGTGGGCATCTGGGCACCCAACCGCGCCGAGTGGCTGACGACGCAGTTCGCCACCGCGCGCCTCGGCCTCATCCTGGTCAACATCAACCCGGCCTACCGGCTGGCCGAGCTGGAGTACGCGCTCAACGCCGCGGGCTGCCGCGCCATCGTCACGGCGCAGCGGCTGCGCAGCTCCGACTACATCGGCATGCTGCAGACGCTGGCGCCGGAGCTGGCGCAATGCGAGCCGGGACGGCTCAAGGCGCAGCGGCTGCCGCAGCTGGAATTCGTCATCCGCATGGGCAGCGGCCACACGCCCGGGATGCTCGGCTACGACGAGGTGCTGGCCGCCGGCGCGCTGCTCGATGCCTCCGGGCTCGATGCGCGCAGCGCGGCGCTGGACTGCTTCGATGCCATCAACATCCAGTTCACCAGCGGCACCACCGGCAACCCCAAGGGCGCCACGCTCACGCACCACAACGTGGTCAACAACGCGCGCTTCGTGGCCCAGGCCATGAGCTTCAGCGAGCAGGACTCGCTGTGCATTCCCGTGCCGCTGTACCACTGCTTCGGCATGGTGCTGTCGGTGCTGGCCTGCGTCTCCACGGGGGCGCAGATGGTATTTCCGGGCGAGGTGTTCGACCCGGCCGCGACGCTGGCCGCAGCGGCCGAGGAGGGCTGCACCGCGCTGCACGGCGTGCCGACCATGTTCATCGCCGAGCTGGACCACCCGGACTTCGCGAGCTTCGACCTGGGCCGCCTGCGCACCGGGATCATGGCCGGCTCGCCCTGCCCGATCGAGACCATGAAGCGCGTCGTCTCGCAGATGCACATGCGCGAGGTCACCATCGCCTACGGCATGACCGAGACCAGCCCGGTCTCCTTCCAGAGCTCCGCCGGCGACGACCTGGCGCGCCGCGTCAGCACCGTGGGCCGCATCCAGCCGCACCTGGAAGCCAAGGTGGTGGACGGCACCGGCGAGGCCGTGCCCGTGGGCGAGAAGGGCGAGCTCTGGGTGCGCGGCTACTCGGTGATGCAGGGCTACTGGGGCGACGAGCAGAAGACCCGGCTGGCGGTGACGGACGGCTGGATGCACACCGGAGACCTCGCCACGCTGGACGCCGACGGCTACTGCAACATCGTCGGCCGCGTGAAGGACATGCTCATCCGCGGCGGCGAGAACATCTACCCGCGCGAGATCGAGGAGTTCCTGTTCCGCCACCCCAAGGTGCAGTCGGTGCAGGTGTTCGGCGTGCCCGATGCCAAGTACGGCGAGGAGGTCTGCGCCTGGATCGTGCTCAAGCCCGGCGAGAGCGCCACCGAGGACGAGATCCGCGCCTTCTGCAAGGAGCAGATCGCGCACTACAAGATCCCGCGCTACATCCGCTTCGTCTCCGAGATGCCCATGACCATCACCGGCAAGGTGCAGAAGTTCGTGATGCGCGAGCGCATGGTCGAGGAGCTGGGGCTGACGGTGGCGAAGACGGCCTGAGCCGCGCGCCTTCCCCCATGGGCGCCCAGGGCCGGCACCGCAAGGTGCCGGCCTTTTTCATGCGCGGGCCCCCGGGCTACGTGTTTGTCCCGGTGGGAGCGCGCTGGCTGCCTGCTAACATGTCAGCACGAACACACGATGACGGCGCATGTTCCCGCCGTTTCCACTGCCTTCCGAAGCTCCACCATGGCCCCGCGTTCCCCCAGTGCTCCCGGCGCCGCCGCGCCCAGCCTGCGGCTGCAGGCCTACGAGAACTTCAGGCAGCAGATCCTGCAGGCCAACATCCGGCCCGGGCAGTTCGTGTCGCAGCGGGAGCTGATGCAGCTGCTGGACATGCCGCTGGGCGCGGTGCGCGAGCTCATTCCGCGGCTGGAAGCCGAGGGGCTGCTGCGCACGGTGCCCAAGCGCGGGCTGCAGATCGCCAACGTGGACCTGCGGCTGGTCAAGAACGCCTTCGGCCTGCGCCGCGTGCTGGAGCGCCATGCGGCCGAGCACTTCTGCGCCACCGCCTCGGACGCGGACCTGGAGGCGATCGAGGAGGCCCACTGGGCGCTGGTGCGCCGCGCGCAGCGCGACGGCATCGACGAAGGGCTGCTCACCGACGCCACCACGCTGGACTGGGGCCTGCACGACCTCATGATCGACGCGCTGGGCAACGAGCTGATCTCCGACACCTACCGCCTCAACAGCCTGCGCGTGCGGCTGATCCGGCTCGAAGGCTCCACGCTGGAAGCCGACATCCTGCTGTCCGTGCTGCGCGAGCACCTGTGGTTCATCCAGGCGCTCAAGGCGCGCGACGCGCAGGCCGTGGCGGAGCGCATCGACCTGCACATCACCAGTGCCCAGCACCGCGTGCTGGGGCTGCCCCGGCCGGACATTCCCTTCCGGCTGGAGGACCACCCCGAGCGGCTGCAGGCCGCCGAGGGTTCCCCTTCCTGAGCCGCGCCCGAGGGCGCACGCAAGCAACGAGCAGTACCCGGAAGACCGAGATGGTGGACAAGCACGCAAGCGCGGACGTGGTCTGCATCGCCAGCTGGAACGTGGACCTGGTGAGCCACATCCCCCGGCCGCCGGCGCGCGGCGAGACGCTGCTGGCGTCGGGCTTCGACATGGGTCCCGGCGGCAAGGGCTCCAACGCTTCCATTGCCTGCGCCCGCCAGGGCGCGCGCGTGGCGCTGGTGGCGCGCATCGGCGACGACGACTTCGGCCGCATGGGCCTGGCGCTGTGGGCCGGCGAGGGCATAGCCGCGCAACACGTGAAGATTGCGCCCGGCGAGCGCAGCGGCGTGGCGCAGATCCTGATCTA
>JAEYPG010000417.1 GCA_023410975.1 Pseudomonadota bacterium | reverse complement strand
GGGCTTGAACAGGTCCACGCTGAAGCCTGCGGGCTCCAGGTACTGGCGGAACACGTCCTTGCGGGCCCCCAGCGCGTGGCCGCATTCCGGGCATTGGGCCAGGCGCTGCACGTGCGTGCCGTTGGCGCCGCAGTGCCGGCAGCGCCAGGCGTGGCGGATGTTCTGCAGCTCGCTGGCCGCCTCGGCCGTGGCCGGCACGTGCCAGTTGAGCGTGATGCCGGCGGACTCGTAGACCAGCCCATCGATCACCACGCTCGCCCCGGGTGCGTATTCGCGCAGCGCCGTCACGGTGTCCCGGCTGGGCAGCTCGCGGCGCTGGAAGCGGTTGTCCTCGCGCCCGGCCTGCGCCTCGCGCTGGCGCTTGATCTCTTGCGAATCCTTGTTGAGCGTCTCGAAACTGGTGATGTCGGTGGGGAAGCCGTAACCGGGCAGGAAGCCGCTGGAGGCCAGCTCGCGCAGCAGGTACTCGCCGGTGAGGCGCTTGCGCTGGATCTCCAGCGCGCGCCGCGGCATGCGATCTTCCTCCTTACCGGACAGCGCGGCGAGCTGCGCGTCAAGTGCCTGCAGCTCGCCAAGCCACTGCCGCGCGTGGCGCGCGGCATGCGCGCCCACCTCGCGCGCTAGCGCGCGCGGCGCGGCGCCCTCCAGCGCCGTGCTGCGGACCAGCCCGCGTAGCCCGGCCACCGAGTCGGCCTCCTGCGCCGGGTCGAAGCCTTCGCACCAGGCCGTGAAGCGTTCCCGGCGCGTGGCGTCCTGCGTGCCTTCGGGCGGCAGCATCCACCACTCCATGGTCAGCTTGTCGAGCCGTCCGTCGCCGCCTTGCAGCCGCAGGAAGCGCGACAGCAGCATCGCATTGACGTGCCGGCGCACCAGCACCGCGCTGGACAGCGAGATACCCGGCGTACGCATCGGCGTGGTGAAGGGCCAGTCGGTGTGGGCGAATACATGCTGATCATGCGGGTTGTTCTTGCACACCGTCAGCGCCACCGAGCGCGTTTCCGCGCGCCGGCCCGCGCGGCCTGCGCGCTGCAAGTAGTTGGCCGGGTGCGGTGGCACGTTGTTCATTGCCACCATGTTGATGCCGCCGATGTCCACGCCCATCTCCATCGTGGTCGAACAGCTCATCAGGTTGATGCGCCCCTCGCGGAACTCGCGTTCGTAGTCCTTGAGCAATTCGCCGCTTTGCTGTGCCGAATGCTCCACGGCGCGGAAGTAGCCCACGCCCTCGAGCACGCGGTCGCTGATGTCGGACCACAGCCCTTCCGCGCGCGCCTGTGCGATGGCGGGCTGAGCCTCGATCCACTCGCGCACCGCTGCCAGCCGTGACGACGCGGCGTCATGGTCCTGCGCCGCCACCAGGCTGCACACGGGCATCTCCACCGCGCGGCAGCGCAGCTGAGCGTCGCTCTGCGGCTGCGGTGGCAGGTAGGGTGTGACGCCGCGCAGCGTGGTGTCGAGTACGCGGCGCGTGACCGGGCACACCCAACCCTGCGCGAGGTGGCGCAGCGCCATGTCCTGCGGGTCCAGGTAGCGCGCCGTGCCGTTGCTGCGCAGCAGCCCCACGCGCACCAAGTCGTCCCAGGCCGCGCGCAGCAGTGCGTCGATGCGGTCGCGCCCTTCCATGGCGCGCGCGTTCAGACCCAGCACCTGTGCCAGCAGCCGCACCAACGGCGGCTGCACCGCGCGGTTCGTCACCTGCGGCCAACGCACCAGCCAGCGCGTGGCCTTTTCCTTGGAGCCCGGCGGCAGCACGTTCTTGATCCACGTGCGCTGCGCTCCCCAGCGTTCCCAGCCTGGGGGCATCTGCAGGCACCAGCGGTCGCGCACGAAGAAGTCCATGCACAGCTTGAGGAAGTCGCGCCACTCGGCCAGCGACAGCCCCTCCGCCTGCGGCGCCGGCGGCAGCACGGTCACCTGCTGCAGCCGCGGGTACTGCACCGCCACCAACCCCAGCGTCTCCAGGCTGTTGGCGCGCTTGGGCCGGTGGGCGAACTCGCGGCACAGCAGCACCTCGGCGAGTTCCTCGCGGCCACGGTCGTCGCCGTTGAAGCGCGGCTCCAGCCCGCCGTAGTAGGTGCCAATCCAGCGCCGGACGTCCTCGTGCTTGGCCGACAACCACTGCGCCATCTCGCGCCAGTCCACCGCCTTGCCGCCGGCTAAGTGCTCCAGCTTTTCTGTTTCCTGCTGCAGCATCTTCTCGACCGACGCCTTCATCCCTGGGTCGCCGGCGGCCAGCGCCAGCATGCCCTGCAGGCTGCGCACGCGCTCCTCCAGCGCGACGCGCTCCGCAGCCGAGCCGGCTGTCCCCTGCGCCAGGCGCAGGTACACGCCCGCGCGCAGCGCCGTGCGCTCAGCGTCCTGCTGCAGCCGTGCGGCGATGCGTGCCGTGCCCTGGCGGCTGTCGGTGAAGGTGATCATGCGCCGCCCGCGCATGGGCCGCTCCAGCGGGCTGTCGCCGTCCGGGCAGAACTCCAGCAGTGTGGGGATCACCGTGCCCAGCAGGAACGGCGCGCCCAAGCGCGGCCGGCGGAACTGCGCCCGCGGCGGCTCTGTGCCCGCGCAGCAGGGGCAGCGCAGCGACCAGCGCTCCCCTTCCTCGCCAGCCTGCTCCTGCTGCAGCCGCACCGCCAGCGTGTCTGCGTCCGGCGGCGCGGCCAGGTCGAAGCGCAGGTCCAGCGCAGTGCGGTCGAGCACGGTCGCGGTGCCGTGGCCCGGGCCCACTAGCAACGCAGGTTCGCGCATCGTCCTGGATGCATCCTCAACCGGGTTGTCCTCTGCGTCCGCGTCTCGCACCTCGGGTTCGCGGTCGAGCAGGAATTCATCCACGCCTTGCTCGTCCGCCGGCGCCACCAGCCGCATGCCGCCTTCGGTGGTGGAGATGTCCGCCAACAGGAAGGTCTCGTTGCAGTCGTTGCACGACACCAGCGGGTAGACCGGCGCGCCGCAGCCGCAGTGGCGCCGCTCCTCCATGTGCACCAGGCCATAGGGCCAGTCCGGGTGTGCCAGTGCCGTGTCGGCCTTCAGGGTGCAGGCCGCATCGGCGCACACCCACAGGCCGTCGAGCGTGTCGTGGAAGGCGTGCAGCCGCAGCGGCAGGAAGGGCTTCGCCTGGCGCCCGCGGCCCTCCACCGCGCTGGTGAGCAAATCCAGCCAGGCCAGCGCGTCGGCGTCGTCATGGGGACGGCCGGCCTGTGCCAGTGCGTCCTTCACGGCCTGCAGCGGCTGCCAGCCGCGGCCGCCCGCAGCTGGCACGAACAGGCCGCGCAGGCGCCGCGCCAGCGGGTGCGCGCTTAACCGTTGGTAGCGGCCAGACGCGTCGTCGGCAGGGAGGGCCCCAGCGAAGTCCTGCGGTCCCAGCGGCGCCGAGGCATCATCCACAGCGGCATCCAGGGCCGGCACTTGGCGCGTGCCCTCCACCACCGTCACGCGCGACGGATCCACCCCTGCAAGATCGGCCAGGAAGCGCTGCAGGTCCTGCCGTGCTCGCTCATCGTCACCGGCGATGGTGGCCGAGGTAGCCACGAAGCGAACCTTGTCGGCTGAGGTGCCGAAGGCATGCAGCACGCGGCGCAGCAGCAGCGCCAGCTCCGCGGCCTGCGAGCCGATGTAGTTGTGCGCCTCGTCCAGCACGATCCATTCGAGCAGACCCTGGGACTGCTGCAGGATCGGCGCGTCCTGCGCCCGCACCAGCATGTACTCCAGCATGGTGGGGTTGGTCACCAGGATCGGCGGCGGCGAGCGCCGCAGCGTGGCGCGGTCGAGCACTTCGTTGGGTGCCTTGCGCTGCTCCTCTACCTTGGACTGATCAGGCGTGTTGCCGTTGTAGAGGCAAAAGCGCAGCCCCTCGCCGAAGGGCGCAGTCCATGCGCGCAGCCGCTCGCGCTGGCTCTGGATCAGCGCGTTAAGCGGGTACAGGAACAGCGCCCGCACGCCCTGCACCGGCGCGCCGGCGCCGTCCGCGTGCTCAGCCGCCAGGCGACTAAGCACCGGCACCATGAAGCACTCGGTCTTGCCCGAGCCCGTGCCACTGGTGACCACCACCGACTGTGGCTGCGGCGCCAGTAGCGCCTGCCACGCGGCGAGCTGGTGCGTGTAGGGATGGCCGTCACGCGGGAACCGGTAGTCCCCTGGGTTGTCGCCGCCGGGCGCGTCCAGCGCGTCCACCAGCGCCGGGTGCAGCAGCGTGCCCGCCAACGCACCAAAGCTCGGCTCGGCCTGGCGCCAGCCGAAGGTGGCCTCGAACACCGGCTCGCCTAGGAAGCAGCCGCGCTGGCCGTAGCCGCTGGAGAAGGTGTCGAGCAAGAACTGGCGCAGCGGCGGGCTGGAGAAGCCCAGCCGGCTGACGGTGGCGCGCGCGGCGCGGGTACCCAGCGCGGGCAGGAGCTTCGAGAAATAGGCGTTGGACATGGGCCGTTTCTTGTGCGGTGAGGTTCGGTTCGGCGGGCTCGCGCGCGCAGTGCGCGAGGC
>JAEYPG010000411.1 GCA_023410975.1 Pseudomonadota bacterium | reverse complement strand
CGAGACATTGCTGCCCACCGCCACCAGCTCGCCGCCCGACTTCGCAAAGCCCACGTCGCCCGTCAGCGTCACGAAGTCGCTCACGTTGGCCGACAGGCCCTTGAGCTCGAACGCCACCGTGCCGGCTGCGATCGCGTCGGCGAAGGTGTAGCTGGTCGTGCCGACCTGCAGTTGCTCGCCCGCGCTCACGCCGCCGCCAACGCCGGCGTACCGCACCTGCACGGCATCAGCGCTCAGGCTGGCAAAGCCGCCGATGGACGCCTCCAGCGCGCCGCCACCCAGTTCGAAGGTCGCAACGCCCGCCGCGTCCGCACGCAGGCCGAAGTTGGCGCTCGTGAGCTTCAGCGAAGCTGCAGAACCTGCGTTGAGCTCCGCCGTCACGCTGGTGCCCACGGCAACGAGCTGTTGTCCCGCCCCTTGTCCCTGGACACTGAAATCGATGCGGCCCGACAGCTGCACGAAGTCCGTGGCGGCGATCGTCAGGTCACCTCCGGCGCGCACCAATGCGCCCTGTGCACCGTCCAGGCTCAGCGCCAGTGCCTGGTTCACACCTGTGGCCACGGACAGGCTCGTGCGGCCCACGGCGTAATCCACCACCGCGTCGCCGGCCTTGCCCGCACGGTTGACCGCCACCGACAGGTTCGTGCCCGCGGCGGTGAGTGCGTCTACGCCCTGCAGCGATGCGCTGGAGGCGCTGGCTTGCAAGGTGGTCCAGGTCCGGTTCGCGTCCTGGCGCGAAGCCATCAGCGCCAGGCCGAATTCCACGCCCGCCAGCGACAGCGCCGGGCCGCCGTCGAGGCCCGCCATGGCCGACAGCCCGCGCCCGCCCAGCGTCAGCAGGTCCACCAGCACGCCGGCCGACTCGTCCTCCGGCGTGCCGGCCACGTCATGGGCCAAACGCACCGTGGTGCTGTCGCGGTGGAAAGCGAAGTCGCCCCGCACACTGAAGAAGCCGGCCGTGCGCAGCAGCGCGTCCGACAGCGCCACCTCCTGCAGCCCGGCCGAGAGGCCGTCGCCGAAGGTATAGGCCGCGCCGGCCACGTCGATGCTGCGCCCGCCCGCGTCGGAGCCGGTGGTGTTCCAGCGCACGCTGGCCTGGCCGGCCGAGACCGACACGTCCTCGCCCAGGCTCGCGGAAAGCGCGCCCTGGGCCTCCAGCACCAGGCCGTTGGCGCCGTCGAGCACCAGGCCCACGCTGGCGTCCTGCACACCCGCGCCCAGAGAGCCGGCCAGCAGCGAGACGCTGGCCGACGAGGAATTCATCTCCAGCGCGCCGCTCGCGGCGTCACGCTCGAAGGCGAAATTGCCGCTGAGGGCCAGCGAGCCGCCGATCAGCGCCTTCAGGCCGGTGACGTTGACCACCGGCGCGCTGCTGGCGCCAAGCTGGCCGAAGCGGTACTGGAAGCCGCCGGAGGACAGCAGCCGGTCGCTCTGGTCGGCGCCGGTGGTGTTGAGCTTGAGCAGCGCCGCCTGCGCGCTGACGTCGGCGAAGTCGCCGCCATTGAGTGCGAACGAACCAGTGGCCTCCAGCGCGAGCGTGCCGTCGGACAGCAGCACCAAGCCAAAGCTGGCGCGATCCAACCCCACCTCCACGCCGCCGGCGCTGAAATGCGCGCTGACATCGCCGCCGGCCAGCACCAGGCTGGACGCCGAGACGGCCACGCCCAGCGTGCCCTCCAGGGTCACGGGACCGGCCACGAGGGTCACGTCGCCGCTGGCGCTGGCGTGCTCGCCGAGCTGGCCGTCCGCGTTGAAGACGTAGGTGGTGCCGGCCACCGTCACGCTCTGGGCGTAGGCCGAGAGATCGATGATGGCGTCGTTGGGCGCACCCCCGGCCAGGGTGCCGGTGCCCAGCGCGAAGTCCAGTGTCAGCGTCTGCGCGCTGAAGCTCAGCTGGCTCGTGCCGAACAGGCTGATGCCGCCGGCCTGGCCGGTGCCCAGCACATAGCCCAGGTCGCTGCCCAGGATGTTGTCGTCGAGCAGCAGCAGGCCGAAATCCACGTCGGCGAAGGACAGCCCCGGCTTGCCCGGGTCCAGGCTGTCCAGCCCCAGGTAGCCGGTGCCGTCGGCCAAGCCGACCTTCCACATCGCGTAGTCGTGGCCGCCGATGGCGACATCGGCGTTGTAGGCCGTGGAGAACGTGCCGGAGAGCTTCAGGCCGCTGCCAAGGTCCAGCGAGCCCGTGAACGCGAAGCTGCTGTTGTTCTTGAAGTAGTCGAAGTTGAGCCACAGGCCCATGCGGTCGGCCAGGCTGTCGGCCTGGGCGCCCGCGCCGTCGTGCAGCACGTCGACGATGAAGGCCGTCGAGACGTCGAGCTGGTGCGCCACCAGCTGCAGCGCGTGGTCGGTCGTGCGGACCTCGAAGTACAGCCCGTTGCCCGCGTCCAGCAGCCCGGTGGCGTTGGCGAAGCTGCCCTGCAGCGTGCCGAAGGTCATCACGTCGAAGACCTGGCCGTCCGTGGGCTTGAAGCCGTCGAGCAGCTTGACGGCGAGCGTGCCGTCCAGCGTCGCGGTGTTCTCGACCTTGATCTGGTCGTAGCCGGTGCCCGGCGCGGAGCCGCCAATCTCGATCTGCAGCGTCGCGTTCCCGGTCTGAACGAAAGACTGGAAGCTCTGCATGCCCGGCGAGTAGCCGGGGCTCACCAGGCCGGTGTTGAGCAGCGACACGTTCATCGTGCCACTGCCCTTGAGCGCCTCGTTGGCCGCGACCGTGAGCTCGCTCTCCATGAAGCCCGTGCGCTGCGCGAGCTGCCCGAGGTCGAAGACCGTGGCGTCCACCGAGAAGGTCTGCGCCAGCGACGCCTTGCGCAGCGCGGCCTGTTCGGAGCGGATCTGCTGGAACAGCTCCGGGCTCACCAGGTTGCCGAAGTCCGCCTGCTGCGCCGCCCCGGAC
>JAEYPG010000334.1 GCA_023410975.1 Pseudomonadota bacterium | reverse complement strand
GCAGCAGGCTCCAAAACTCCCAGAAACCGAATACCAGTAGAGCGTATTCCGGCGGTTCCTGCCATCGGCGCAAGCCCGGAAAATCCAATAGCGGCGCTAACTTACAGAATTACGCAGGCCCGACTATTTAGTCCGCTTTGGTGTCGAGCATGCGTCGACGCCTGCTTGTTGTTCCTCGCTACCGAGGCAGCTTCTCAGACTGCGCAGTAGAGTTGGCACAAACGATATTTTCTCAAGTTGGGGTTGCGTCACCCTGGCTGAACGTCTCGCCGGTGTCGAAGACCAGGGTGCGCTCCGGCCAGCGAAGCGCCGCCAGCTTGGTCGCCTGGCCGGGCTCGGTGCCGGGCCGACGCTCCAGGAAGCGCGCCCCGACCGAGAAGTCCACGCAGAACACGTTGCCACGCGGCCCGTGCCACGCCGTGGCATCGATCGGGCCGAACAGGTCCGGGCCGGCCTTGATCGCCGAGCCTCGAGGGCGGCGCCAGTAGTGTCCGAAGACGACCGGCACCGTGTCGGTGTACTCCTCCCACCAGCGCACGCGGTCGACGAAGCGCCACTTGCCGCCGCTGAAGAAGGGCTGCTGCGCCACCCGCTCGATGCCCGAGGTCAGCGCCCGCAGTGGGTTGCTCATCTGCCACGACGCGTCGCTGCGCGCGCAGCCCTGCAGCATCGGCATGTCGGCACGGGGATCGTGCAGCAGGGGGCCCCACCGGGTCATCTCTTCCTGGACGAGCCGGCGCAGTGCCGTGTCGTTGATGGCGGCATCGGACACGCGCTCCCAGTGGTCGAACTGCGTGCCGAGCGTCGCGTCCGACGGCGCACTGCGCAGGTGCTCGATGGCCGGCGCGTGCCATGCGGCATGGACCACGCGCAGGTCCTCGCGTTCGAGCACCAGGGGCAGCCCACCCAGGAAGGCGGCCACCTCGGCTCGGCGATGGGCCGGCAGCGCAGCGACCTCGCCGAACTTGCGGTCGTGCCCGGAGTCTTCGCCCCAGAACCAGTCGTTGCCTTCGCGGCGCTCGCCGCGCAGCATGTTGAGCTCGTGGTTGCCGATGACGGCAAAGCCGTGGCCGTCCTCGACGACGCGCCGCACGAAGTCAATGACGCCCGGGCTGTCCGGACCGCGATCGCAGAGGTCGCCCACGAACACGAGGCGGCGGCCTGCAGGATGGCGTCCGCGCTTGTCGTAGCCCAGCCGCTGCAGCAAGGTGGCCAGCGCGGCGTGCTCGCCGTGCACGTCGCCAATGATGTCCAGAGGAGCGTCGGGGAGCGTAGAAATCAAGGGCATGAGATCAATTCGAAGGAGGTTGGGGGAGTGGATGGGTCGTGCAGGCTGCGGGGCGCCCACGCCTTGCACTACGGCCCGCTGCAGGGACCTCTTGCGAGGTCCAGGGCGCACTCAGCGCCGTGCTCAGGCTGGGCCTTTCACTGGCCACCACTGGCCGTCGGCATGCGGCTCGACCCGGGGGAAGAGCTGCGGGTAACGCTCGGCGTGGAAGCTGTGGATGGGTACGACCTTTCCCGGCGCCAGCGCCTGCACGAAGCGCCGCAGGTCCACGGGGCTGGCATGGCCGGAGGTATGCAGCGCGATCCTCGGGATGCCGTGGCGCTCAAGCCACTCGCGCACCCCGTCGTAGCTGCCGCCTTCCCAGTAGCCTTCCCACTGCGAGTAGACGTAGCGCGCGCCGGTGAGGCACTGCGCGCGGTCCAGATCCCGCTGGTGCAGCGGGCGGAAGAGCAGCGTGGTGCGCCCGGCCTGCTGCGCCAGGTCCTCGGGGTAGATGCGGTGGCAGGCATGGGCGGCGAGCTGCTCGAACCAGCCTTCGTTCTTGATCTTCACCCGCTGCCAGTGCGGGACGTACAGCGCCACGTCGCTCCAGTGCGACTGCGGCAGGTTCGGGTTGCCGGTGGCCTGCAGGATGGCAGCCGCGTACAGGTCGATCACGAGCCGCCGTCCCGTGCGCCGGCTGGCGCGGAAGATGGTCACGACACGGTCCAGGTTCTGGGCCGAGGTGTGCACCAGCGCCAGGCCCGGGGTGGCGCGCAGCTCCTTCACCAGAGCCTGCTCGATGTCCTCCTCGCTCGGAAAGCGCGCATCGTCGGCCAGGCGGCCGAGCGAGGAGCCTTCCAGCAGCAGCGTGTCGATGTCCCGCGGCGGGCGCGCCACCATGCGCTCGAACAGCTTGGACTTGCGCCCGTGCGCGCGGAAGTCGCCGCTGTAGAAGAGCCGCTCCCCACCGGCCTCGATCAGTAGCGCATAGGCATCGTAGGCCGAGTGGTCCACCAGGTAGGGCGTGACCGTGAAGGGTCCGATCTGGAAGGCGCGACCCGACTCGTAATCCCAGCCCGGCGCCGGCAGTGGCGGCTCGCCCGGCAGGAAGGGCGCAGCGGCGCGCAGGATGCGCCGCGCCGCCGCACCCATGCCCACCGGCAGTGTCGGCGGCACGTGGGCCAGCAGCCCGTAGTGGTCCAGGTGCGGGTGCGAGATCAGGATGCCCAGCAGCGCCGGGTCGTCGGCCAGCGCCAGCCCCGAGGGCAGCAGGGCGGGCGTGTTGTCGGGTGCGTCGAGCGGCAGGCCCAGGTCCAGCAGCAGGCGCCGGCCCTCATGCTCGACCTCGACGCAGCTGCCGCCGATCTGGCGGCTTCCCCGGTGAATACACACGCGCATGTGTCAGTCCTTGGTGTAGTTGGCGTAGGGCGCTACGAGGCCAGCGTGGCCGCGGCCTGCGGCGCGCGTGCATGCCGGTCGTTGCGGCCCGGATCAGAACCCGGGGTACTTGCGCCAGAGGCGACGGCTGGACTCGCTGTCCGCGCAGTGCTCGCCGATGTTCCAGTCCGGGAAGTCGTGCAGGTCCTGCGCCATCTCGGCGATCACCTCGCGCAGCTCCAGCGGGCGCAGCCACGGCGCCGGGATGGCTTCCACGCCGAGCAGCGTGCCCAGCAGGTTGCCCGTGATGGACCCGGTGGAGTCGGAGTCGCCGTCGTGGTTGACGGCCAGCAGCACGCCGTGGCGGAAGTCGCGCGCCACCAGGGCGCAGTACACCGCGATGGCCAACGCTTCCTCGGCCACCCAGCCCTCGCCCAAGCGGCCAATCGCTTTCTCGGGCGCCAGCGCGGAGCCCGCCAGCGACCGTGCCTGTTCCAGGGCCTCCAACGTCTCCGGGTGGCGGGGCTTGGTGCACAGGTACGCCTGGGCCGTGTCCAGTGCATCGCCCAGCGAGCGGCCGTCGGCAAGCTCCTGCACCAGCACCGCCAGCACGCCGGCGGGGAGCAAGCCGCTGGGATGGCCGTGGGTCAGCGCCGCCAGCTCGGCGCCCAGCTCGAAGGCTTCCTCCACGTCACCGCCGCGCCCCTGGCGCCAGGTGAACAGGCCCACGGGCGCCACGCGCATCACGCCGCCGCAACCCTTGCTGTCGTTGCGTGCGGGCTCGCCCAACCGCGTCATGGCTTGCAACGCCAGCAGGCAAGTGCGGCCCGGGGCGCGGGCCTCGTGCAGCTCGGGCTGCTGCAGGAGCCAGCCGGCCTGCGCGTCCGGGTCCTCGAACAGGGCGCTGCAGGACGGCCGCACGCCCTGGGTGATCAGCCAGCGCAGGTAGGCGTGGGCCGTCACGCCCGCATAGGACGTGGTGCCCTTGCAGCAGCCGCGCATCCAGCCGCGCAGCAGGCCCTCGGCTGTGAACAGCGTCATCTGCGTGTCATCGGTGATGCGCCCGATGCCGCCGAAGGCGGGCTCCATGCCCGTCACGCCCTCGAGCCCAAAGCGCCGCAGGATCTGCGCGCGGCTCTTGAACTCCACCGGCGCGCCCAGGGCGTCGCCCACCGCGCCGCCGAGCAGGCAGCCTTGGAAGCGCGAGAGAGAGTCCGGTATGCCGGCCCGTGCCGGCGGACCGCCGGCGTCGAAGGACTGCGCCGCCATCAGCCCTTGGCCCCCAGCGACTCGACCAGCGCGCGGAAATCCGTGAGGTTCAGCATCGCGCAGTCGTGCATGGCGTAGCCCGAGAAGACAGCGTGGAAAAAGCGCAGGTCAAAGGGCATGTCCGGCTGGTCGAACCGGTCGAGCTGGGCCAGGACGTCACGCAGCTTGCTCGAGCGCGGGTTGTACCCCGCCAGCACGATGACGACCTGCGGGCGATCCATGCTCACCGAGAAGGTCTCGATGGCGGCGCTGCGGTTGAACTCCATCAGCCCGAGCTCGGCGAGCTGGTTGAACTGTCCCGCGATGTTGACGCGCAGTCCCTCGACGAAGCCCTGGTCGCCCAGGCGCTGGCACAGGTCGTCCAGATGCTTGACCAGGCCGGCCGCCCCGTCGAGCGAGTCCTTGCCATACTTGACCTCGAAAATCACCGGCAGCAGCCGGTCGCCGCGCCGGCGCTCGTCATGCAGCCAGCGCACGCCCAGCATGTCAAAGCGCGCATCCCCATGCGCATGCTCGATGTCGGTGATGAAGTAGTGGGTCTGGTTGGCGCTGCGGGTGCGGTTGTTCTCGCGCACGATGAGCTGCTGGAACTCGCGCTCATGCGCCGAGCGCATCTTCGGATGCATGTCCATCAACCGCTTGAGCTCCCACAGCACCTCCACGACGGCGCGGCTGTCGTCCGGACTCGCGATCGCCCGCTCCAGCACCGCGGCGCTGCCCATGCGCTGAAGCCGGGCCTGCAACTCGCCCGCGACGTCGTAGTCGTGGTTGAAGCCCACACGGTAGCTGCCCAGTGCGCGCGGCTGCAGCATCAGCAGCTTGCCGCCGCGGTAGTAGACCGAGACGTAGCTGCCGCGCAGGCCCAGCAGCAGCGTGTCGTCGAGTCGGACGGCGTCCAGGATCGGCTGCAGCTTGCCGCTGCGCAGGTCGTGCAGGAACTCCGGGGAAATCGGATGCGTCGGATTCAAGGCTGGCTCTCCCTCGTCATGCCACTCGTGTGGCTTGGTATGGCGTCATCATCGCCGACGCGAGGCTCACTGGATGAGCCAGTCAACGATGTGCAGCGCATATTCCTTGGCATGGACGGCATGTACGCGCTTGCCTGAACCGCCGGCCGGCTTACCGGGGCGGCCTTTTCCTCTTGACCCAGTCCAGCACGGCGCGCAGATCGGAGGCTTCCTTGCGGCCCTGCTCCTCCAGTTCGACCTGCAGCCAGTGCAGGCGCTGCAGTGCGGTTTTCGTGGGCGCCTTGGGCGGTCGGGCTTCGCGCTCCACTGCCAGTGCCTGGGCCTGTTCCTTGGCTGCTTCCATGGCTGCCTGGATTTCGACCGCCGTGCGCCGGCTGCGCCGCCGGTTCGTGGTCACGCCAGTACGCTTCATGGCGCGGGTCAGCGTGCTGACGGCGATGCCTGCGGCAGTGGCGGCCTCTTGGACGGATCTGCCGCTGGCCACCAGCACCAGCGCGCGGGCCGTGGCTTCGGTGGGCACGCGGGGCATTGGGTCGTTTGCGAGTCAGCGCGACAGGCTTGGCGCTCCAGCGCATCGAGCACCGGCCGCACGCCGCACCCGGCCTGCCGATTCAGGCCGCGGCCTTCTCTTCCAATATTGCACCCGCAAAGCGGCGCAGCCGACGTTCCCGGTCCGCCGCCTCCCGTTGCCGGTTCGCGTATTCGCCGGCCTGCAGTTCCTGCTCGCTACGCCGGGCGGTCTGGGTCGGATCGAGATCAGAGATGTCGGCATCGACGACGGCTCGCAGCGACCTCTTGGTAGCGGGGCTGAGTTGGCGCATGAGCTCACTCAGGAAGGGGCAGGCGGCAAACACCGCCACGCGGTCGAAGTGCCGGCTAGAGAGTTCCTGCTCGAAGCGGCAGGCCACCATGGCGGCGAACCGGCGCATGCGGCCACGAAACGGGTCCAGCGGTCTTGCAGGGACGTGGCTGTCACCGAGGCTGTTATCCGCCCAGACGCTCTGGTTGGCCGCTGGCTGCTCCAGGCCGGACGGCGCGCGGGCTTCAGACCGCAGCACAGCGTCGAGCACGACCAGTTCCGCGGCATCGCCGGTGCGGGCCAGCAACCGTGCCTCGCTGGCATTGGCAATCAAGATCAGGTCGCAATTCATGCTGTCTCTCGCCGGAAGGTATGCGGTTGAGCCCCAGGCGCTTATCTTCAGGCGGCAACATTGCTGCCTGATGTCCGACAGCTTGGACCAGAAGCCGGGGTGAGCAAGAGCTGGGCGGCGGCGCGGCCGCCTTCGCAAAATGCCCGCGCGCTCATGTCATCGGACCCAGAGCCGGACCCGGGCGCACAGGAAGCGGGTGGCAGCGATGCCCGCTCGGGGCTCGGGGCTCGCACGGAAGACAGGCGCTGGCGCAGTGGCGCACAGGTCGCGGAGTCGGGCAGCGGTAAGCGGCTCGTCCAGGTCCGACAGCGCCAGCGCGTGTTCGATGGCCCCAGGGCAACGGGCGTATCTTGGACAGCTCGCGCGCCGGCTGTCTCTCACGCGGGCCCGGCGCGGTGTTGTCCGTGAAGGAGCGCCCCCATGAAACTGCTCAGTGCCACGCCCAGCCCCTACGCGCGCAAGGTGCGCATCGCGCTGGCCGAGAAGGGGCTTGCCTTCGAGCTCGTCACCGAGGTGCCCTGGGACCGCGACGCGACGGCGCCGCGCTACAACCCGCTGGGCAAGCTGCCGGTGCTCATCCTGGACGACGGCAGCACCGTGTTCGAGTCGCACTTCATCCTCGAATGGCTGGAGGCCAGTTACTCCGAGCCGCCGCTGGTACCGCGCGACGTCGATGGGCGGCTGGCCGCGCGGCGGTTGGAAGTCATCGCCGATGGCGTGTGCGACGCCACCGTGCTCACGCTCTTCGAGCGCCTGCGCGGCGAGGGCTGCAGCGCGCCGTGGCTGGAGCGCCAGCGGCGCAAGATCGAGGCCGGCACGGCAGCCCTGGCACAGGCCGTGCGCCCCGGCGCGACGTACGTGCTGGGCGATGCCTTCGGGCTGGCCGACATCGCCACGGGCACCGTGCTGGGCTACCTGGAGCTGCGGCTGCCCGAGTTCGACTGGAAGGCCGTGCATCCGCACCTGGCGGACTGGTTCGCGCACATTTCCGAGCGACCCTCGTTCGCGAGCACGCGCCCACAGGCACAGCGCTTCTCCGATCCCGTGGTGTAGCTGTCCTGTCCCTTGCGGCTCCCGCATCGCATGCGCTCGCGGCAAACAGCAAGCGTTGCATGCGCGCAGCCAACAAAGCGGTGGCCGTGGCGTGTCGCCGACACCTGTTTTCCCGGTCTTCTGTCGCCCGCAGAGCCCTCCGAAAAATCGAGGCGCACAGCGGGGAGGGCACGATGAAGGCAGCACTGATGCTGGCGGTCACGCTCACGGCCACGGCGCCGACCTGGGGCGCCTGGACGGCGCTCGGGCAAGACGACGCCAAGGCGGTCTGGTACGTCGATCCAGAAACGGTCCGCGTCGAAGGCTCCGTGCGCCAGGTCTGGGCGCTGAAGGACATGGCGCAGCCCGTGACCGACTTCGACTTGTCCACGCAGTTCCTCTACGAGGTGGACTGCGCGGGGCGGCGGCACCGCCTGGTGCAGTACCAGAGCTTCAAGGGCCGCATGGGCGGCGGCGACGCCACGCGCGGCGGGATGGTGTTCGGCGACTGGATGGTCGCGGGACCGGGCACGGTGGGCGGCGGCATCACCCGGGCGGTGTGCAACCGCAGCTGAATCGCGGGCTGCATCAGGACATGGCCACACGGGTGCTGATCGAGCGCATCGTCTGCGGCGGACAGACGGGCGCTGATCGGGCAGCCCTGGACTGGGCTATCACCCACGGCGTGCCGCATGGCGGCTGGTGCCCGGCCGGGCGGATAGCCGAGGACGGCGTCATCCCGGCGCGGTACCAGCTCACCGAGGTTCCCGACGGCGGCGGCTACCGCCAGCGCACCGAGGTCAACGTGCACGACTCGGACGCCACGCTGATCGTGTCCATCGCGCCGCAGCTCACCGGCGGCACCCACGAGACGATGCTTTTTGCCAGGCGGCTCGCCAAGCCCTGGCTGCACGTGCACTCCGGCATGGACTGGCGGCAGGCACTACGGGCCTGGATCGAGGCCAACGCCATTTCCACCCTCAACGTCGCCGGGCCGCGCGCCAGCAAAGCGCCGGACATCGGCTCGTTCACGGCCGAAGTGCTCGATGCGCTGGCGCAGATGGGCGCCATGGTGAAGACCGGGTAGCGCGCACCAGCGGCGCAGACGGGCCACAGGGCAGCCGCAGTGGCGGCACGGTCAAATTCAGCGCCCTCTCAACGTCCCCGCGCTCGGACACTGCCAAAGCCCAAAAAGGAAAGTTGCTGCACAAGCTGAGCAGCCAGACACAGCCTTCTCAGCCGTCGGCTCCCGGCGCCTCGGCATGACGCGCCCGCCAAGCGCGCAACGCCTGCCGGTACCGATCCATTTCCAGATCGAACAGGTCGAAAATGCAGGGCTCGCAGCCGTTGCCGCAGCAGGCGTCGAGATCCGGCTGCACAGGAGGCTGCGGCATGGGGTCGGGGTCGGGCGAACGCGAAGACGTCATGAAGAAGTCGGCCAAGGGCGCGCCAGGCAATGGTCCGGGTCCGCGGGGTTGAGTTCGACGTCAGCAGCGTGCGAACTGGCCTCTATCTCGCCCTGTCGGGCCACCGGGCCCAGCCGCTCCAGCGCGTTGCGCAACGCCGCGGCCAGCGTGTCGCCGCGGGCCTTCTCCTCGTCGAGCTGGCGCTGCAACCGCGCATGCTGCTCCTGGAGTTCGCGCAGCTGCGTGGCCAGGTTGCCCGGCTGCGCGTTGACGTCCAGCGCCGCGATGGCGTTGCCCAGCGCGGCGGCGCGGGCGCGGTACTCGGCTTGCAGCGCGGGCAGCAGACGCAGGCTCATGGCGCACGTCCTGGCCTGCTCCCGGGCGCTCGTGGCCGCAGCCATCAGTGTGTCGCGCTGCTCGTCGAAGAGCATGACGGTGGTGACGTTCATCGGGACCTCGGGCCGTACCGGCAGGGGGACTTGATCAGGCTTGGCTGTGCCCAGGACGCTGCCGACCACAGCGAAAGCGGCACCGGCAATGCCTGCGCCCGGAGCCATGCACACGCATCTTGGCGTCAAAAGACTCTACTGAAGGTAGATGCTTGCTTGCCAGTGTGGATACAGTGCGCGGCATGGACGAAAACGACGAAAAGCAGTTGCGCCAGGAATTGGGCCGGCAATTTCGCCAGGCACGCCAGGCCGGGGCAGCCGGGCATCGGTACACGCAAGGTGAAGTGGCAAGCGCCCTGGGAAAAGGGGTCGCCGCAATTTCCGCCTGGGAAACGGGGCGCACGGTGCCCGATGCCCTGGCCGTGCGCTGGATGGGCCAGCACTACGGCGTGTCCGCGGACGTGCTGCTGGCCTTGACGCCCGTGCTGCCGGGCCAGCCGCCTGCGCCCGTATCTGTGCCCAGCGAGCCGTCCAGGGCGACGCCAACCGCTTCGAGCCCGCAGCACGTGGTGGTGGTTGCCAGGGTCAGCGCCAATGAGGACCAGGACAGCGACGCCATCGAGCTGCCGCTGCAGGATTTCATCCGGGTGCTGGACCGGGCGCTGAGCAGTGGGCTGACCGGCGAGCGCGAGAAACACGCCTTCATCGAAGGCGTTCTGGCGGCCTACCAGGTCAAGCGCCCGCTGCAACGCTAATCAATTCAAGCTGGATACTCGCTTCATGAAATTCAATTGAATGGCATTAATCCATACGCAAAATTGCATCCGCAACCTAATACACGCGACATGAGTGTATATATACACCTATAATTGGATTCTTAAAGCCATTCTAAGTATAATTATCTCCATGCACCAGGGAAGGTGCTACAGGAGATAGAAATGAGCAGTTTCGCTTCTTCCTCCGGCAGCCTCAGTTTCAATTCCACCTTCGCCGGTATTCCGGTCGTGATCGAGTACGAGGTCGAGGTCAACGAGGACCACCGGGGTCGTGACGTCGCGATCATCCCGACGGTGTGCCTCATCGGCGAGAACGGCGTGGACCTCTGCGAGGACGCCGGCTTCTTCCATCCCGAGCAGCTGAAGAAGTGGCTGACCCAGGCGGAAGGCCACTACGACAGTCTCCTTGCCGACGACAGCGAGCCCGACGACGACGCCGACCCCTGGGCGGCCTCCGCCGCCGAGGATTGCTGGATCGCCGAGCGCGAGCGCATCCACCACCAGTACGAGGCGCGCTGACATGGACGGGCTGTGCATCACGCGCAGCCCGTGGCCCCCAGTGCGGGGCCATGCGGCGGCCACCAGCCAGCAGCCTTCTTCTGATCGCCTGCATTTCGGTTTCGAGCCCGGCCCGTACTACCTGGGAGCCCGCGGGCGAACCGTGCATCACGACAACGGCCCCAGCCCTGGCGGCCTGGTGGCCGTGGTGCCGGTCCTGGCGAACGCGCACCTGCTCAAGGCGGCGCCCGACCTGTTCACCGTCGCCCAGGCTCTGGCCGACCTGCCTTCCCCAGGCACCGCATCCGGCGCCGATGCCCTGGCGGCCCGGCTCGCGGTGCTGGTGGAGGCGGCACAGGTGGCGGTGGCACGCGCCCTGGGAGCCCTGTCGTGAGTGCCGCCACGCATCGGGCGGCGATTCACTGGCTCGCCGCGCACCGGCCCACGGACCCCACCGCACAGCAGCGGGTCGATGCCCTGATCCGCGACCACGAGACGGCGTGCGTGGCCGAGGAGGGCGACGACCCCGCGTGCCCGCCGTGCCAGTACCAGCACCGCTGCCTGCGTGGCGGTGGCTGCCCGATCCGCGACCGCGAAACCGGCCATGCGTGACCCCTGCCGCACCCACGCGGCCCGGCCTCGTGCCACCAGCAGCCGCCGCAGCCGCACCGCCTGGGAGCTGGCCGGCGTCATCGCCGGGCTGCTGCTGGCGCTGCTGTCCGCTCCCTACTTCTGGACCTGACCCCTTCGGGCCTTGGCCGGCGGCTCCTCTCGCCGGTCTCCCTTCCCTCGGAGCCCTGCCATGCAAAACGCTCTCGGACCCGCTGTCGGCAACCGCCTCGCCAACGCCCATAAGGCTGTCCCGGCGCCGCATCTGCGCCAGCGGCTGGCGCTGGAGTCCTGCCGCAGCACGCCGCTGGGCACCATCGCCACTGGAGCGGACGGGCGGCTGTCGTTCGCGCCGGGCTACCTCACGCCCCAGGAAAGCGCCCGGATGCCGGCCGCAGCCGTGGCCGAGAACCGCACGTTCCTGCCCGGTGCGCGCGTGCGGGTGGCCGCCACGCTGCAAGAGCTGTCGCACTACGAGCACGAGCCGTTCCCCGCCCTCGCGGCCTGGGCCGTGCAGGGGCGTGAGGGTGGGGTGGTGGAGCATGTCCTGTACGGCCTGCTCGGGCTGGTGGGAGTCGAACTCGACGGCATGGCCGGCCTGGTCTGGGGCTTCATGCCGGAACACCTGGCGCGCGCGTGCCCGGCCGAAGGCGACGACGAGCGCGAGGCCCTGGAGAGCGGCCCGGCCTTCGACCCCTACGGCGAGCCGCTGGCGCTGGGCGACACGGTGCAGGGCATGGACGGGCGCATCGGGCGCGTGACCCTCTTGCAAGCGCAGCGCCTGGGCGTGGTGTTCGAGCGCGGCAGCGCGTGGTGCGGCGACATGAACTGGCGCGCCTCGTTCCGGCTGCTGGCCAAGGCTGCGTCCACGCCTGAGGCTTGGGGCAGTGCGGACGGCTGCCCGTTCTAGAGCCGAGGGCCGCCATGCTCACCGAAGCTCAAAAGGCACTGCGCCGTACCGGCGTGGGCGCTTCCGAGTGCGCCGCGGCCCTGGGGCTGAGCCCGTACCAGACCCGATTCGATCTCTATCAGGTCAAGCGCGGCGAGGCCCCGGAGGCAGACGACAACCTGGCGATGCGCTTTGGCTTGGCCGCCGAGCCCTTTATCCTCTCCGAGTTCCAGCGCGTGCACCCGGACGATCTGCTGGTGGTGGCGCCCGACACCATGCGGCGCGGACGGCTCTTTGCGCACTTGGATGCCTGGGTGCCTGGCCGCTTCTCTGTGCAGGCCAAGACCGCGCGCACGCGGCTTGGCTGGGGCGAGTCCGGTTCGCCCGACGTACCGCTGCACTACCTGCTGCAGGTGCAGCAGGAACTGCTGCTCGCCGGTATCGATGTGTCCTTCGTGCCGGTGCTGTTCGGTGGCGCGGACTACGACGAGTTCGTGGTCGAGGCCGACCGCGAGCTGCAGGAATTGATCGAGGACGGCATCGCCGACTTCTGGGCGCTGGTGGAGCGCGGCGAACCGCCCGAACCTGTCACGCTGGACGACATGCTCGCGCGCTTCGGACATGCCAGCCGCACCGAGCAGGTGATGGCCGACGCCGAGGTCCTGCGCGCGGCCCGCGAGCTGCACGCCATCAAGGCGCAGCGCGAGCAACTGGACGCCACCGAAGCCGCCCTGAAGGCGCGGCTCATGGGCGCCCTGGGCGAGGCCGACACGCTGGTGGACGCCACTGGCCAGACGCTGGCCACGTGGAAGGCCACCAGGCCGGCGCGGCGCTTCGACGCCGCCGCCTTCGAGGCCGCGCACCCGGAGCTTTATCGGGAGTTCCTGCGCACCGGCGAGCCGGGGCGGCAGTTCCGGCTCAAAGACTGAAAGGTGAGCTTTTTTGTGCCGGGCCGCGACACGCCCAAGTGAGCCTTTTTGGGAAAGCTCCCGGCCGGCCTTCCCGTGCATCTCTGAACTTCAAGGAGAACGCCATGAGCGAGATCGAAGTCGTGCAGAACCCGTTCGACGCCGTACCCGGCGCTGCGCGCGGCGGAGCCGATAGCGCAGGAGCCCGTGCCGTGCAGACGCGCGAGAGCGCCGAAGTCATGGCGCTGGCGATGATGGCCAAGCGTTTCCCACGCAACGTACTCAAAGCCTGCGACAACATCAGGAACGCCTTCACCCGTCAGACGCTTGCTGAGAAGGCGCAGTACCAGTACAGCCGCGGCGGCACGGACGTGGTGGGGCCGAGCATCCGCGCCGCTGAAGCAATGGCACAAAGCTGGGGCGGGTTGTCCAGCGGCTGGCGCGAGATCGGCCGCTACGTCGGGCCGGATGGCGTGGGCGTGTCCGAGGTCGAGGCTTTCTGTGTGGACTTCGAGACTACGAACCGCGAGGTCATCCAGTTCTTCGTGCGCCACTGGCGCGACACGAAGCATGGCGGCTACCGGCTCAAGGACGAGCGCGACATCTACGAGCTTTGCGCCAACCAGGCCGCGCGGCGCAAGCGGGCGTGCATCCTGGCGCAGATCCCGGGCGACGTGACGGAAATGGCGATGGAGCAGGCCAGCGCCACGCTGCGCGCCAAGGCCGACACGTCCCCCGAGGGCATCAGGCGGCTGCTGGACACCTTCGCCGGCGAGTTCGGCGTGACCAAGGAGCAGATTGAGCGCCGCATCCAGCGCCGCATCGAGTCCATCCAGCCGGCTCAAGTTGTCGGGCTGAAACGCATCTACGTCAGCCTGCGCGACGAAATGAGCACGGTGGCCGACTGGTTCGAGCCGGTGGAAGCGGCGCCGGCGGCCAATGACGCGCAAGGTGAGGGCGGCGGTGCTGGCGCCGCTGGCTCCGGGCCGAGT
>JAEYPG010000323.1 GCA_023410975.1 Pseudomonadota bacterium | reverse complement strand
GCCCAGCTCCACCAGCAGTTCGCGCGCGGGCACGCCGTAGCGCTCGCCGGCCCGCTTGGCGAACAGGAGGAAGGAGCCGTAGACGCCGGCGTAGCCCAGGGTCAGCGCGTCGCGGTCGATGCGCACGGGGAAGTCCATGATGGGCACCACCTGCTCCTCGGCCACGTCCTGGATCTTCCACAGGTCCACGCCGGTTGCCACGCCCAGCCGCTCGCACACCGCCACCAGCACTTCCAGCGGCGTGTTGCCCGCGCCGGCGCCCAGCCCGGCCGCCGCCGCGTCGACGCGCGTCGCGCCGCACTCGATGGCCGCCAGCGAGTTCGCCACGCCCATGGCCAGGTTGTGGTGGCCGTGGAAACCCAGCTCGGTCTCGGGCCGCAGGGCGTCGCGCACGGCACGCAAGCGCGCCCTCACGTCGTCGGGCAGCATGTGGCCGGCGGAATCGGTGACGTAGATGCAGTTGGCGCCGTAGCCCTCCATCAGCCGTGCCTGCCGCACGAGCCCCTCGGGGCTGTTCATGTGCGCCATCATCAGGAAGCCCACCGTGTCCATGCCGAGCGAACGGGCACGCGCGATGTGCTGCTCGCTGACGTCGGCCTCGGTGCAGTGCGTGGCCACGCGGATCGTGTGCACGCCCAGCTCATGCGCCATCTTCAGGTGGTCCACCGTGCCGATGCCCGGCAGCAGCAGCGCGGACACCTTGGCCTGCTTCATCAACGGGACCACGGCGCCCAGGTATTCCTCGTCGCTGTGCGCGGGGAACCCGTAGTTGACCGATGCGCCGCCCAGCCCGTCGCCGTGCGTGACCTCGACCAGCGGCACGCCCGCGGCGTCGAGTCCGCAGGCAATGGACTTCATCTGCTCCAGCGTGATCCGGTGCCGCTTGGGATGCATGCCGTCGCGCAGCGTCATGTCGTGCAGCATCACCCGCTTGCCTTGCAAGTCAGTGCTCATCGTCTTCTCCTCAGGCAGCGGTGGCCGCGGCGGCGGCTTCGGGCACCAGCTCGCCGCGCAGGATCTCGTGGGCGAACATCTCGGCGGTACGCGCCGCGGCGGCGGTCATGATGTCGAGGTTGCCGGCGTACCTGGGCAGGTAGTCGCCCAGGCCTTCCACCTCCAGGTATACCGACACCCGGCGCTCGTCGAACACCGGGCCGTTAACCAGCCGGTAGCCGGGGACGTACTGCTGCACCTCGGCCACCATGCGGTGGATGGACTCGGTGATGGCCTCGCGGTCGGGCTCGCCCTCGGTGAGGCAGTGCACCGTGTCGCGCATGATCAGCGGCGGCTCGGCCGGGTTGATGACGATGATGGCCTTGCCCTTCCGTGCCCCGCCGACCTTCTCCACCGCGCCGGCCGTCGTGCGGGTGAACTCGTCGATGTTCTTGCGCGTGCCCGGACCCACCGAGCGGCTGGAGACGGTGGCGACGATCTCGCCGTAGGCGACCGGCTGCACCCGGCTCACGGCGGCCACCATCGGGATGGTGGCCTGCCCGCCGCAGGTGACCATGTTGACGTTCATCTCGCGGCGGCCCAGGTGCTCGCGCAGATTCACCGGCGGCACGCAGAACGGACCGATCGCCGCGGGCGTCAGGTCGATCATGAGCACGCCGAGGTCGTTGAGCTTGCGACTGTTCTCGGCATGCACGTACGCGCTGGTGGCGTCGAAGGCGATCTGCACGCCATCGGCGCGGACATGCGGCAACAGCCCGTCCACGCCGTCAGCCGTGGTCTTGAGTCCCATCTCTCGCGCGCGCTGCAGGCCGTCGGAAGCCGGGTCGATGCCCACCATCCACACCGGCTCCAGCACCGGGCTGCGCTGCAGCTTCATCAGCAGGTCGGTCCCGATGTTGCCCGGGCCGATGAGCGCACACTTGATCTTCTGGCTCATGTAAGGCGATCCTCAGTCGGTGAAGGAAATGCAGCAGCCACCCAGGCCTTCGATCTGCATGTCGAAGCGGTCGCCGGCGGCCACCGGCACCAGCGGCGCCAGCGAGCCCGACAGGATCAGCTCGCCGCGGCGAAAGGGAATGCCGTAGGCGCCCAGCGTGTTGGCGAGCCACGCCACTGCCTCGGCCGGATGCCCCTGGACGGCTGCGCCCGTGCCACTGCCGCAGCCCTGCCCGTTGCGCGACATCGTCATGCGCACGGCGGCCAGGTCCAGCGCCCGGGGGCTCGTCCGCTGGGAACCGATCACGAAGACGCCGCAACTGGCGTTGTCGGCCACGGTGTCCTGGATGCGGATGCGCCAGTCGGCAATGCGCGAGTCCACGATCTCGAAACACGGCGCCACCCAGGCCGTCGCGCCAAGCACGTCCTCGCGCGTGACGCCGGGCCCTTGCAGGTCCGCATCGAGCATGAACGCGATCTCGCCCTCGGCCCGTGGCTGGATCAGCCCGCTCTTGCCCAGGCTGACGCAGGCGCCATCGCCCGCCTGCATCGCATCCGTGAGGAAGCCGAAGTCCGGCTGGAACACGCCGAGCATGTCCTGCACCGGCTTGGAGGTGACGCCGATCTTCTTGCCGATGACGCGCTCGCCATCGGCTTCGCGGCGCTGCAGCAGCCGCAGCGAGATGCGGTAAGCGTCCTCCACGGTCACGCCGGGGTGGCGGTCGCTCAAGGGAGCAAGCGTGCGGCGCTCGCGCAGCGCCGTGTACAGCTCGTCGCCGAGCCGGTCGATGAGGTTGGGTTCCATCATGGCAGTGCCGTTGCCGTCGGGATCAAAACTTGAATCAGTAGTTGCATAGCTCAACCATGTTGCAGAAAGTCGATGCACTGCCGGTTGAACCACTCGCGGTGCTCGACCTGCACCCAGTGGCCGCAGCGGTTCACGAGCACGACCCGGGCATCAGGCACGCCCGTGGCAAGCTTCATGGCGCCTTGCACCGGATTGAACTGGTCGTTCATGCCCCAGAAGCCCAGCACCGGGCAGCCGATCTCGCCCAGCCGCTCGGTCATGTTGGGAACCTTGAGCACGCTGCGGGCAGCCTGCGTCTGCAGCGCGGCGATCGGCGCGCGCTCGGCGATGATCTCGTCGGTCAGCAACTCCGGGTCGAACAGCTGCAGCCGCATCACCTCGCGCATCGCTTCGGGGCCGGAGCGGCCCGACTGGTAGACGGCGAACATGTTGGCGATGCCCGGCATCGCCAGGTAGGTGTCGAGATCTTCCACGCCGCCCGGGGCCATCAGGATCAGGCGGCCCACCCGCTCGGGATACGCCAGCGCCAACCCCAGCGCGACCGCGCCGCCGAGCGAGTTGCCCAGCAGCGTCACGCGGTCGAGCCGCAGCGCGTCGAGCAAGCCCTTGACCCCGGCCACGAAGAAGTCCAGGTCGTATTGCGGGATGTCGGGCTTGCTCGACAGTCCGAAGCCCAGCAGGTCGGGCACGATGGTGCGGAAGCCCGCGGCGGCAATGGCCGGGAAGTTGCCCTTGAAGTTGCTGTAGCCGCTGGCGCCGGCCCCCGCGCCGTGCAAGAACACGACGGCCTCGCCCTCGCCAGCGTCGTGGTAGTGGATGCGCTGGAGCGCGCCTGCCACGGGCGCGATGTCGGCGTAATGGCCGATCGGAATGGGCGTCGCAGTCGAGTTCATGTCGGCGTTGCGCTGGGCGCACGGGTTGGGAGGTGCGCGGATGATTTCGGCTGCACCCCGGGAGGGCATCGTCTGCACGGACTAGGGCAGATGGCGGCCGTGGCCGCCGTCCGAAAGGACGATGCCCCGCACCGCAGGCGGGACCAGCATCGGATCCCGTCTTCACCACCCATGGTCATCAGCTCATGAGCGAGCGACTCTCTCCCGACCAGCCGCCCGAGGTGCTGGTCACGCGTCCATCGCAAGGCGTCGCGATGGTGCGGCTCAACCGGCCGGAGGCCACGAATGCACTGAGCCTGTCCTTGCAGGCTCAGCTTTCTTCCTCGTTCGATGCGCTGTCATCCGACGATGGCGTGCGAGCCATCGTCCTGACCGGCGGCGATCAGGTGTTTGCCGCAGGCGGCGACATCAGGAGCCTTGCCGATGCAGGACCGATAGACATCCTCAAGCGCCACACCGAGCGGGTGTGGGCACCGATCGAGCGCTGCCCCAAGCCGGTCATCGCCGCCGTGTGCGGCTACGCGTTCGGCGGCGGCGCGGAACTGGCGATGCACTGCGACATCATCGTCGCAGGCCGTGGCGCCAGCTTCGCCCAGCCGGAGATCCGCATCGGCATCATGCCGGGCATAGGCGGCACGCAGCGCCTGGTGCGCGCGGTGGGCAAGTTCAACGCCATGCGCATGCTGCTCACGGGTCGGCCCGTCTCGGCCGAAGAGGCGCGGCTCATGGGCCTGGTGAGTGTGGTCGTGGAAGATGACCAGGTTGCTGGCGAAGCGCTGGCCATGGCGGCAGCGATTGCCGCCATGCCGCCCCTGGCCGCCATGCAGATCAAGGAAGTGGTGTTGGCGGGCATGGATGCGTCGCTGGAGGCGGCTTTGATGCTGGAGCGCAAGGCCAACCAGCTGCTGTTTGCCACCCGCGACCAGAAGGAAGGCATGCAGGCTTTTGTCGAGAAGCGCAAGCCGAGATTCGAGGGACGCTAAGTAGGTTGACAAATGTCTTGCAACGTCACGGCTGAGCAAGTTTCATTGGGAGCATGCAAGCTCGTGACGAACGCAGTGGGACGCGGTTGGGCGGCGCTGATCGCCGGCGGTTGGCGACGGCG
>JAEYPG010000322.1 GCA_023410975.1 Pseudomonadota bacterium | reverse complement strand
CGTCAGTGAAAGTTCACCGTTCGCCCTGAGCTTGTCGAAGGGCCTGTTGGCCGGTTGTGCCAGGGGCTTCGACAAGCTCAGCCCGAACGGGTTTTCTTTCAGTACCAATGAAGAACTGGAATCAGGCCAGAAATCCCTCGGGATCGCCGGCACTCAGGAAGTGGCCCATGCGCTCGAAGATGCCGCCGGCAGCCGTGGCACGGCGCGCGCATTCTTCGGGCGACAGCCGTACGCCCTGTCTTTCGAGGCCTGCGGAGCGCAGGGCGAGTTCCATGCGCGCGGCGTCCTCCAGATACCAGGTGAGCGTGACGGCCTGCAGCAGGTTCGGCGCAGCCACGACGACGCCGTTGCCGCGCATCACCACCGCGCAGCGCTGGCCCAGCGTTTCTGCAACCGCAGCGGCGCCGGCGTCATCGCGCACGAGTTGCGGGTCGTCCCACAATGCCGCACCGTCGGCGCCGAAGTAGGTGCCCGGCCCGTGGAGAGGCCTGGGCACCAGGCGCGCGGTGGACAGCGCCATCAGCGCCGGGGGCATGCAGCGCACGATGGCGCCGACTTCCGGACGGCAACGGTAGATCTGCTGATGCAGCCGCACCTCGCCCAGCACTCCGTCGGGCAGCGCGCCCTCGACCGGCACCTCGGTGCCGTCTTCCGATGGCTGGATCAGCGCCATGGGCTTGGCCGCGCAGACCAGGAACCGCTGCGCGTCAATACGTTCGCTGCAATGGCCATAGGCTTGGGCCAGGCCGTGTCGGCCCACGGCCCGAGCGGCGATGCGCACACGCCGTTGCATGGCGGACATCGGGCTCATTTCTTCTTGAACTCCACGATGTCCGGTACGGCACCCCACATGCAGAAGCCCTCGTCAGTCGCCGGGAACTGGCGCGGCTGGTAGGTGGATTCCTGTTCCGGCGTGATGTTGCGCACACCGGTGGAGTACTCGTAGATCATGCCGTCGGGACCTTCGTAGTACAGGAACATCGCGCCCGACGTCGGATGCCGCCCGGGGCCGAAAACAATGCGTACCCCTTCACGTTGGAGCCGATACCAGGCGCGCATGAGGTCGTCCACGCTTTCGACCTGGTGATTCACGTGCTGGATACCGGAGCGCGTGGTCGGAAACAGTGCCACCTTGTGGTGGACCGGGTCGATGCGCAGCAGCGGAGCGGCCCCGATGCGGTCGCTCACGCGGGCGCCTAGCGCCTCGGTCCAGAAGCGCTCGTCGCGCGCAGCGTCGGTCGTGCACAGGCCGACGTGGCTGAAGCCCGTGATTCCTGCATCGCGCGAGGGGAAGTAGCGTCTTCCGCTGTGGTGAGGCTGCACCACGAGGTCGATGCTGTTGCCCGTCGGGTCGCGGAAGTTGATGAACGAGTGCACGCGCCGCTGCTCGCACTCGTCGGCGCTGCCCAAGCGCACGTCGATGCCGGCGTTACTGAGCTCAGCACCTGCAGCATCCAGCTCAGCCTTGGAGCGCAGCTCGAAGCCCACCGTGTGGTCGGTCGGGTTGCCCTCGAAGTAGACCAGGGTGTGGTCGCGGTTGTCGCTGCGGAAGTAGGTCAAACCGGCTTCTTCACGCGCCAGTTCCAGGCCGACGATCTTGGTGGCGAAGTGGTCCGCCGCAACGCGATCACGCGTGCCGAGCCTGACGTATCGGATGTCCCAAAGGTTGATCACATTGTCTCCTGGGTGGTCATGATCTGAATCAATGCGGGCAGTCTAGGTACCGAGCTGACATTTCTGAAATGAAAATATAGGATTTGTGATATGCAAAACATAGATGTCAAAACCGTGCCGGGGCGCTTGCCCGGCGGGCTGCGAGACGTGGACCTGCAGCTGCTGGATCTGTTCGTGCGAATCCATCGGCTGCGCAACCTCACGGCCGCCGGCGAGGAACTGGGCTTGTCACAGCCGGCCGTAAGCCGCGGGTTGGCACGGCTGCGACAGGTGTACGACGACGCGCTGTTCGTGCGGCAGCAGCGGGGCGTTCAAGCCACACCGTTGGCCGAGCGGCTGGCGGCGCCCCTGGCTGCGGCGCTGGAGATGCTGCGCGGCACCGTGGAGCGGCAGGGCTTCGAGCCCGCTGCAGCCATCCGGGTATTCCGAATCGCGATGAGCGACATCGGGGAGCGCTACTTCCTAACCCGACTGCTGGAGCATCTGGCGCCAATGGCGCCCGGGGTGGAAGTACAGACCTGCCAGCCTTCGCTGCCGGAGCTCAGCGCCGGTCTGGTCTCTGGCGAGATCGACTTGGTCGTGGGATTCCTGCCGGAGCTGGGCAAGCAGTTCCATCACCAATGTCTGTTCCACGAGCACTTCGTCTACATCGCGCGTCGGGACCATCCCGTCGTGCAAGGCAGCTTGGACGTCAAGACCGTGCGGGCGCTGGCGCATGTCGTGGCCGATCCACCGGGTACGCCGCACGCATCGACGGTAGAGCAGGCGCTGACCAGCCGCCGGAGATCTGTCCGGGTGGCGCTGCGCGTGAGCAGCTTCCTGAGCGTCGGGCCCATCGTCGCGGGAACCGACCTGGTGGCCGTAGTGCCCAACAACTTGGCAGCGCTCGTTGCCAGTCACGTGCCGCTGCAGTTGGTCGAGCCGCCACTGCGCATCCCGGGCTTCGACATCGCCATGGGCTGGCATCAACGTTTTCACCGTGACCCGGCCAACGAATGGCTGCGTGGCGTCTTCGTTGAGCTGTTCCAAACTCGCTGATCCAGCGCTTTTGATTGTTCGCGATGCCGCCGGTCCTGGCCGTGGCCCAGGCCAACCAGATGCTGGTCCGCAAGGCGCCGCGCCATAGAAGGTAGTACGCAGTCTGTGTTGGTTTGCACGTGAGCCGCGCTTGTCGCAAGGGAGAAATCCCTCCCAAGCCGTTTTCGATTCCCGATGAGCTCGAGCGCTCAACCGTCAGACGGGTGTCACTGCGCGCCATCGACCGCAGCTAAGTAGGTTGACAAATGTCTTGCAACGTCACGGCTGAGCAAGTTTCATTGGGAGCATGCAAGCTCGTGACGAACGCAGTGGGACGCGGTTGGGCGGCGCTGATCGCCGGCGGTTGGCGACGGCG
>JAEYPG010000290.1 GCA_023410975.1 Pseudomonadota bacterium | reverse complement strand
CTGTGCGAGGGCGAGCCCTGCGCCGGCGTCACCAGCCCCTCGCCGCGCGTGGTGGTGCTGCGCATGCTGGCCGAGCGCGTGGAGCCGGCGCAGCGGCTGATGCAGCAGCTGTGGGCGCGCTGGCGCGAGGCCGCCTGGCAGATGCCGGCCTGCGCGCCGCGGGTCTGGAGGACCTGAGGGAGGCACGCCCGGCGCCAGGGTGGGCGCCCCGGTTGCTGCCCGGGGAGGATGCAAGCGAGGAGGCCTGCCCCATGAGCACCGAGCTCGACAAGATGCTCGCCGGCGAGCTCTACGACCCGCTGGATGTGCAGCTCACCGCCATGCGCGAGCGCGCCCGCGACCTGTGCCAGGCGCTCAATGCCACGCGCGAGACGCAGGGCCACGTGCGCCGGCGCATCCTGGAGCAGCTCCTGGGTGCCGGCGGCGACACGGTGCGAATGCAGCCGCCCTTCCATTGCGACTACGGCGTCAACATCGAGCTCGGCGAGAGCGTGTTCTTCAACTTCAACTGCGTGGTGCTGGACGTGTGCCGCGTGCGCATCGGGCACTTCACGCTCTTCGGCCCCGCCGTGCAGATCTACACCGCCATGCACCCGCTGGACGCCGCGCTGCGCCGCCAGCAGGAGTACGGCACCCCGGTGGAGATCGGCGACGACGTGTGGGTGGGCGGCGGCGCCATCATCCTGCCGGGCGTGCACATCGGCTCGCGCGCCGTCATCGGCGCCGGCAGCGTCGTCACGCGCGACGTGCCCGAGGGCGTGTTCGCCGCGGGCAACCCTTGCCGCGTGATCCGCCAGCTCGGCACCTGAGCGCCGCCATGCGAAAAGCCCGCCACCGTTACCGGCAAGCGGGCTTTTTCAACGCTGTCCCTCACCAAACGCACCCGGGAAGGCGGGCACCCACGCCAGCTGCTGAACTGTCCACCTGAACCATGGGAGCGCCGGCCCTGTGTCGGAACCGGCATGGGATTGAGGAAGAAGCGAGGATGCCCGCCTTCACGGGCGCGGATGCGGGCGGGCCGGCAGGCCAGGCCGGAGACCCGCGCTGCAGGCCCCAGCGGATGGAGCCGGGTCTCATTCCAAGTCCAAGTCGTCAGTGAAAGATCACCATTCGCCCTGAGCTTGTCGAAGGGCCTGTGGGCCGGCTGCGCCGGGGGCTTCGACAGGCTCAGCCCGAACGGGATTTACTTCACTCTTAAAACAGAACTGGAATCAGATCGCCACCAGCCCCCGCACCCCGTTGGCTTCCATGTCGCGCCCGGCGCCGCGGGCCACGACCTCGCCGCGCTCCATCACCAGGTACTGGTCGGCCAGCTCCGCGGCGAAGTCGTAGTACTGCTCCACCAGCAGGATCGCCATGTCGCCGCGCTCGGCCAGGCGCCGGATCACGCGGCCGATGTCCTTGATGATGCTGGGCTGGATGCCCTCGGTCGGCTCGTCCAGGATCAGCAGCTTGGGCTTGCCCGCCAGCGCCCGCGCGATGGCCAGCTGCTGCTGCTGCCCGCCCGAGAGGTCGCCGCCGCGCCGGCCCAGCATCTGCTTGAGCACCGGGAACAGCTCGTACAGCTCCTCGGGGATGGGCGTGCGTCCCGGCAGCTTGGCCAGGCCCATGCGCAGGTTCTCCTCCACCGTGAGCCGGCCGAAGATCTCGCGGCCCTGCGGCACGTAGCCCATGCCGGCGCGCACGCGCTCGTAGGGCGCGGCGCGCGAGACGTCCTGCCCTTCGAGCTTCACGCTGCCGCTCTTGACGGGCACCACGCCCATGAGGCTCTTGAGCAGCGTGGTCTTGCCCACGCCGTTGCGCCCGAGCACCACCGTCACTTCGCCGCGCCGGGCCTCGAAGGCCACGTTGCGCAGGATGTGCGAGCCGCCGTAGTACTGGTTCAGGCCCTCGACCTGCAGCATCACTTCAGCGCCCAAGGTACACCTCCACCACGCGATCGTCGTTCTGCACCTGCGACAGCAGGCCCTCGGCCAGCACGCGGCCCTCGTGCAGCACCGTCACCTTGCGGTGGCCCTGCGTGAGCTGGTCCACGAACTTCATGTCGTGCTCCACCACCATCAGCGAATGCTCGCCGGCCAGCGATAAAAACAGCTCCGCCGTGCGCTCGGTCTCCTCGTCCGTCATGCCCGCCACGGGCTCGTCGAGCAGCAGCAGCTTCGGGTCCTGCATCAGCAGCATGCCGATCTCCAGCCACTGCTTCTGCCCATGCGAGAGCAGCCCGGCCTGGCGCTGCGCGGAATTTTTCAGGTGGATGCGCTCCAGCATGGCGCCGATGCGGTCGAGCTGCTCGCCCCCCAGGCGCGAGAACAGGCTGGCGCGCACGCGGCGGTCGGCCTTGAGCGCGAGCTCCAGGTTCTCGAACACGCTGAGCTCCTCGTACACCGTGGGCTTCTGGAACTTGCGCCCGATGCCGATCTGCGCGATCTCGTTCTCGCGCAGGCGCAGCAGGTCGATGTTGGAGCCGAAGTGCACCTTGCCCTGGTCGGGCGCGGTCTTGCCGGTGATGACGTCCATCATCGTGGTCTTGCCCGCGCCGTTGGGGCCGATGATGCAGCGCAGCTCGCCCACGCCGATGGCCAGGCTCAGCGCGTTGAGCGCCTTGAAGCCGTCGAAGCTGACCGTCACGTCCTCGACGTACAGCGCCACGCCCTGCGCGAAATCGGGCACGCCGTGGGCCATGGGCCGGCCGAAGCTGCCTTCCCAGCGGCCGCCGCCCGAGGCCGCGAGCTTCTTCTCGTGCGCGGCCAGCGCCAACGCACGGTCTTCCATCAGGTCGGGCGTCATGCGCGCTCCTCCTTCTTGTTGCGGCGCCAGAGGCCCACGATGCCCTGCGGCATGAACAGCGTCACGGCGATGAAGAGCGCGCCCAGGAAGTACAGCCAGTACTCGGGGAAAGCCTGCGTGAACCAGCTCTTGGCGCCGTTGACGAAGAACGCACCCAGGATCGGGCCCACCAGCGTGGCGCGCCCGCCGACGGCCGCCCACACCGCGATCTCGATGGACGCGGCCGGCGACATCTCGCCCGGGTTGATGATGCCCACCTGCGGCACGTACAGCGCCCCGGCCACGGCGCACATCACGGCCGACAGCGTCCAGATCGCGAGCTTGTAGGACAGCGGGTCGTAGCCCGTGAAGCGCACGCGGCTCTCGGCGTCGCGGATGGCCTGCAGCACGCGGCCGAAGCGGCTGTGCACCAGCGCGCGCGCCATCAGGTAGAAGCCGATGAGCGCGAGCCCCGTCATCACGAACAGCACCATGCGCGTGGAAGGCTGCGCCAAGGGCACGTCGAGGATGCGCTTGAAGTCGGTGAAGCCGTTGTTGCCGCCGAAACCGGTCTCGTTGCGGAAGAACAGCAGCATCGCGGCGTAGGTCAGCGCCTGCGTGATGATCGAGAAGTACACGCCCTTGATGCGCGAGCGGAAGGCGAAGTAGCCGAACGCCCAGGCCAGCAGGCCCGGCACCGCCAGCACCAGGATGAGCTGCAGCACCAGCGACTCGCTCCACAGCCAGTGCCAGGGCAGCTCCTTCCAGTCCAGGAACACCATGAAGTCCGGCAGCTCGCTCTTGTAGTTGCCGTCGCGGCCGATCTGGCGCATGAGGTACATGCCCATGCCGTAGCCGCCCAGCGCGAAGAACAGGCCGTGGCCCAGCGACAGGATGCCGGTGTAGCCCCAGATCAGGTCCATCGCCAGCGCGCAGATGGCGTAGCACATGATCTTGCCCACCAGCGCCACCACGTGGTCCGGCAGGTGCAGCGGATGCGCCGCCGGCAGCATCAGGTTGAGCAGCGGCACGACGACCAGCACCGCCATCAGCGCCGCGCCCACGCCGGCCCAGCCGCGCGTGCCCAGCAGCAGGCCGCGCCGCGGCGTGAGCCCCAGGGGCGATTGCAGAACCGCGCTCATTTGCAATCTCCGTTCGCCCTGAGCTTGTCGAAGGGCTGCATGCCAGCCGGGCCGCAGGGCTTCGACAGAGCCTGTCCTGAGCTTGTCGAAGGACTCAGCCCGAACGGGAAACCCAACATCACATTCATGCTTCCCTCCCCTTCAGGGCGAACAGGCCCTGCGGACGCTTCTGGATGAACACCACGATGAACACCAGCACCATGATCTTGGCCAGCACCGCGCCGGCCCAGCCCTCAAGGAGCTTGTTGAGCAGGCCCAGCCCCAGCGCGGCCCACACGGTGCCGGCGAGCTGGCCCACGCCGCCCAGCACCACGACCATGAAGCTGTCCACGATGTAGCCCTGGCCCAGGTCCGGGCCGACGTTGCCGACCTGGCTGAGCGCGCAGCCGGCCAGCCCCGCCAGGCCCGCGCCCAGCGCGAAGGCCCAGGTGTCGATGCGGGCGGTGTGGATGCCCACGCAGGCGGCCATGCGGCGGTTCTGCGTCACGCCGCGCACGAACAGGCCCAGGCGCGTCTTGGAGATCAGCAGCGCCACGCCGGCGAGCACCAGCGCCGCGAACACGATGATGGCCAGCCGGTTGTAGGGCAGCGTCAGGTTGCTCGCCAGCGCCACGCCGCCGGAGAGCCACGCGGGGTTCTCGACCGGCACGTTCTGCGCGCCGAAGAGCGTGCGCACGCCCTGCATCAGCACCAGGCTGATGCCCCAGGTGGCCAGCAGCGTCTCCAGCGGACGGCCATAGAGCCAGCGGATCACCAGCCGCTCCAGCACCGCGCCCACCAGCGCGGCGGCGAGGAAGGAGGCGGGGATGGCCAGCAGGATGTAGTAGTCGAACAGCCCCGGCAGCCAGGCGCGGAAGGCGTTCTGCACCAGGTAGGTGGCGTAGGCGCCGATCATGATCAGCTCGCCGTGGGCCATGTTGATCACGCCCATCAGGCCGTAGGTGATGGCCAGGCCCAGCGCGGCCAGCAGCAGGATCGAGCCCAGGCTGAAGCCGGTGACCAGCACGCCCGCGCGCTCGCCCCAGGCCAGGCGCGACTCGATCTGCTGGATGGCCCCGGCGATGACGGTGCGCAGCTCGGGATCGGTCTCGGCGTCCAGGCGCTGCATGAGCAGCGCGCGCGTGGCGGGCTCGCCGCTGCCGGCCAGCAGTTGCGCCGCCTCCAGGCGCTTGCCGCGGTCGGGCGAAGCCACCAGCACGGCGGCGCGCAGCAGGCCGAGCTGCTGCCTCAGGTCCTGGTCGCTTTCGGCGCCGTAGGCCTTGTCCAGCAGCGGCAGCCGGGATTCGTCGCCGTCGTCGCCCAGCGCCTTGATGGCGGCGGCGCGCGCGGCGCGGTCGGGAGAAAAGAGGTTCAGCGCCGCCAGCGCCGCCTGCAGCTCGCGGCGCATGCGGTTGTTGTTGGTGACGTCCTGCGCGTCGTCGGGCAGCGGCGCGGCAGCGCCGGTGGCGGCGTCCACGGCGGAGCCGTCCTTCCTGACGATGAAGACGCGGTCGGGCGTGACGCGCACCGCGTCGTCGAGCATCGCCTGCACGTAGGCAGCGAGCGCGGCGTCGCCGTTCTGGGCCACCGCCTCGGAGAGCGCCTGCACGCGCGCGTCGTTGTCGCCATCGGCGATGGCGCGCGCCTGGGGCTGCGTCAGCGCGTGGGCGCTCAAGCCCAGCAGCGCCATGAGCAGGGCCAGGAGGCCCCTGAATAACGGAGTCATGTTCTCCCGCCCTTGGAAATGTTCATGGCCCCTCGGCCGCTCCCGCGGTCCAGGGGCAGGAGGCGCCAGGCGCCTCCCGGTGGCAGGGCAACCCGCTGGTTGCCCGCGCACCTTACTTCGCTGCCGCCAGCTTCTCCGGCTCGTCCTTCTTCTTGTCGTTGCCGGGGATGTACGGGCTCCAGGGGTTGGCCTTGACGGGGCCCGGGGTCTTCCACACCACGGAGAACTGGCCGTCGGCCTTCACTTCGCCGATGAACACCGGCTTGTGCAGGTGGTGGTTCTTCTCGTCCATCTTGGCGACGAAGCCGCTCGGCGCCTTGAAGGTCTGGCCGGCCATGGCGGCGATGACCTTGTCGGTGTCGGTGCTCTTGGCCTTCTCCACCGCCTGCTTCCACATGTAGATGCCGATGTAGGTGGCCTCCATCGGGTCGTTGGTCAGCGGCTTGTCCTTGTGGCCGGCGATGTTCTTGGACTTGGCGTAGGCGGCCCACTTCTTGGTGAACTCGTCGTTGGCCGGGTTCTTCAGGCTCATGAAGTAGTTCCACGCGGCGAGGTGGCCCACCAGCGGCTTGGTGTCCACGCCGCGCAGCTCTTCCTCGCCCACGGAGAAGGCGACCACCGGCACGTCCGTGGCCTTCAGGCCCTGGTTGCCCAGCTCCTTGTAGAAGGGCACGTTGGAGTCGCCGTTGATGGTGGAGACCACCGCGGTCTTCTTGCCCTCGGCCGAGAACTTCTTGATCTTGGCGATGATGCTCTGGTAGTCCGAATGGCCGAAGGGGGTGTACTCCTCCATGATGTCCGCGTCGGCCACGCCCTTGGACTTGAGGAAGGCGCGCAGGATCTTGTTGGTGGTGCGCGGGTACACGTAGTCGGTGCCCAGCAGCACGAAGCGCTTGGCCGAACCGCCGTCCTTGCTCATCAGGTACTCGACGGCGGGAATGGCCTGCTGGTTGGGGGCGGCGCCCGTGTAGAACACGTTCTTGCTCAGCTCCTCGCCCTCGTACTGCACGGGGTAGAACAGCAGGCCGTTGAGCTCCTCGTACACCGGCAGCACCGACTTGCGGCTCACGGAGGTCCAGCAGCCGAAGGTCACGGCCACCTTGTCCTGGCTGATGAGCTGGCGGGCCTTCTCGGCGAACAGCGGCCAGTTGGAGGCGGGGTCCACCACTACGGGCTCCAGCTTCTTGCCCAGCACGCCGCCCTTGGCGTTGATCTCGTCGATGGCCATCAGCACCGTGTCCTTGAGCACGGTCTCGGAGATGGCCATGGTGCCCGACAGCGAGTGCAGCACGCCGACCTTGATGGTGTCGGCCGCGTGGGCAGGCAGCGCGGTGGAGACCAGCGTGCCCAGCGCGACGGCGCCCAGCGCCAGGTTGAAACCGCGACGATTTGCCTTCATGTGCTTCCCCTCTAGCGCCCCTGCATGGGGCCAGTGATCGATGGAAAGCAGTGTCGAAGGCGAGGCGCCGCGCCGGAATACGACATCCGTCGTAGTTCCGGCGCGTCTACGTCAAATGGCGTAGTTCTTAAATGGCCCCCACGCTTCCCGTCACCGGCAGCACGATCCCGGTGATGTACCCCGCGCACGCCGGCGCGGCCAGGAACACGTAGGCGGGCGAAAGCTCCTCGGGCTGCGCCGCGCGCTGGAAGTCGGTCTGCTTGCCGAACTCCGCCACCTTCTCCGCCGGGGAGTCGGCCGGGTTGAGCGGCGTCCACACCGGCCCGGGCGCGACGGCGTTGACGCGGATGCCCTTCTTGATCAGGTTGGACGCCAGCGACTTGGTGAAGGCGTGGATGGCCCCCTTGGTGGTGCTGTAGTCCAGCAGCTGCTGGCTGCCCTGCAGGCCCACGACGGAGCCGGTGTTGATGATGGAGGCGCCTTCCCTGAGGTGCGGCAGCGCCGCCTTGGCCATGTGGAAGTAGCCGTAGATGTTGGTGCGCATCGTCTCGTCGAAGCGCTCCTCGGTGATGTCCTCCAGGCTTTCGGCGTGCTCCTGGAACGCGGCGTTGTTGACCAGGATGTCGAGCTTCCCGAACTCCTTGACCGTGCGCTCCACGGCCTGCTTGCAGAAGGCGGCGTCCTTCACGTCGCCGGGAATGAGGAGGCAGCGCCGCCCCTCGGCCTCGACGTGGCGCTTGGTCTCCTCGGCGTCCTGGTGCTCGCTGAGGTAGACGATGGCCACGTCCGCGCCCTCGCGCGCGTAGAGCACGGCCACGGCGCGGCCGATGCCCGAATCGCCGCCCGTGATGAGCGCGGCCATGCCCTGCAGCTTCTCGCTGCCCTTGTAGTTGGGTGCCTGGAACTGCGGCCGCAACTGCAGCTCGGCCTCGATGCCGGGCTTTTCGATGTGCTGCGCCGGCAAGTCGGTGGGCTGCTCGCGCGCGCCGGTCTGCGGCGGCTTCTGCTGCTCACCGCCGCCGCCCTGCTGCGCCTTGCGGTTGTCCTTCTGGTCCTGCTGCTTCTGGAGGCTGCGGTGCTTGTCGGCGGTGGCTTCGGCGGATGGCTTGGAGGTGGAATCACCTTGCTGTTTCATGGAAAGCTCCATAAGACTGATACGCAGGGCCGCGCGGCAGACAGCGTGCCCGCGCCGGTTAAAAGCGCCAACCTCCTTGACGCATTCGAAACTGGTCGCGCCAAAAAACACGGACAATCTCTTTCGCAACGCTGGCCACCTTGCTTTCAATTCATGAAATACATCCCACTGCTGTTTTCCACCCTTGCCTTCACCGGCTGCGCCACGCAGCATCCCGTGCCTTTCAGCATTTCCGGAGAAACCGCATTCATCCGTGGCCAAATTACCCAAGAAACTGCAAACTCCTTCACCGAGGCCCTGAGCAGGCAAAAAATATCCCGTGTGCTTTTGGACTCTAGCGGCGGCCTGGTGGAGCCCGCGCTCGGCATCGCCCGGCAAATCCGCGACCGGCAGCTCGACGTGGAAGTCATCGGCAACTGTTTTTCATCCTGTGCCAACTACATTTTTCCTGCGGGCCGGGGCAAGACCATTTCCGGCCTCGGCATCGTCGCCTGGCACGGCAACATCCACCATCTGCTGTACCTGCACGGCACGGGCCAGCGCCTGCTGCCGGAGCAGGATCTGCCGTACCTGAAAAATCTTGCCCAGCAGGAAGACGAATTCTTTGCCAGCATCGGCGTGGATGGCTATATCTGCTGGTTCGCCAAGGTGGAGCCCTACAGCGTGCGCAACCTTTATTTCCTGGGGCCCGAGGACATGGCGCGTTTCGGCTTGAAGAACGTGGCCGTCCGCCCGGACTATGCCTTGAGCGATCTGGCCCCTTACAACACCGGCGCGGAAAACCTGCGCCTCGTCACTTCGACACCTTAGGCCGCCTAGCGTCAAGCCGGCAGTAGCATTTCGCCATGCGCAAAATTTTTCTTGCTCTTCTGGTACTGGCGGGTGCCTTCGTCAAATCCACCAGCGCCGGCCTTCCTGCCGTGGTGGCATCGCATTTCGGCCCGGGTGGCGCGGCGAACGGATTCATGGGCAAAGGCACTTACGAGGTTTTCATGCTGGCCCTGGTGGTCGGGGTGCCTGCGCTGGTGGCCTTTTCCCCGCGGCTGCTGCGTAACATGCCGCCCAAGCTCGTCAACCTTCCCCACCGGCAATACTGGCTGGCGCCTGAGCGTCGAGCAGCCACGTTGAAATCACTGTCGTCCCTGACACTGTGGTTTGCCATGGCACTGGCGGTCTTCCTGAGCTTCTGCCACTGGCTCGTCGTTTGCGCCCACGCGACGCAGCCCCCTGAATTGCCTGGAATCTGGTTTTTTGCGGGACTGGGCCTTTTCAGCGCATTCACGCTGTCCTGGGTTTTGGTCCTGTTTCGGCGCTTCGGCAGGCTGCCCAGGTAGGCAAAAAATCGGCACCACCTGCCACCCTTTAAATCTGAACCTATCCATGCGCGGCCACTGCCTCTGCACCCAAGTCCAGTTCGAAGTCGCCGGCACCGATTTCAAGCTTTACCAATGCCACTGTTCCCTGTGCCGGCGCCAAAGCGGCTCGTCGGCCAACGCGGCGACCATCGCGGCCGGGAGGAATTTCCGGTGGCTCCAGGGCGAGAACCTGATTTCATCCTGGATGAAACCTTCCGGCTTTCGCGCTGACTTCTGCTCGGTTTGCGGCTCCCCGGTCCCCAATCCACTGCGTAACCTGCCCTGGATCTGGGTTCCGGCAGGCCTGCTGGAAAACAGCGAAAAACTTCAAATCATTGCCCACCTGCATATGGCGTCTCGCGCGCCCTGGGATTCGAGCGTGCCGCAAGGCACGTGTCATGAAACGGTTCCAGACTGGGCCGGTTTCATCGCTGCGCTGCAGCCCACCGATGCCTGAAACAATGTCACGCCATGGCGCGCCCACGCCCCGCCACATTTTCCCGAGCCCGAACCGATGGAACTGAAAGACGTCGTCCCCTGGGGCCGCTCGCTGGCCGAGTACCGCTCCATGTTCTCGCTGACCGATCCCGACCTGGGCAAGAAAATACTCGGCTGCGGCGACGGCCCCGCCAGCTTCAATGCCGAAATGACGGCCGCCTCGGCCCACGTCATTTCCGCCGATCCGGTCTACGCCTTTTCCGCAATCCAGATCCGCAGCCGCATTGCCGACGTCTATCCCACCATCATGGAGCAGCTGACACGGCACCGCGACAGCTACATCTGGGACCATTTCTCAGGCGTGGGGCATGTCGCCAGCACGCGCATGCAGGCCATGGAGCGGTTCCTGCAGGATTACGAGGCAGGCCGGCAACAGGGCCGGTACGTCCAGGCGGCGCTGCCAATATTGCCCTTCGAAAACCAGGCTTTCGAATTGGCGCTGTGCTCGCACTTCCTGTTCCTTTACAGCACGCAGGTGAATCTCGAAACCCACGTAGCCGGTGTACGGGAACTGTGCCGGGTGGCCCGGGAAGTGCGCATCTATCCCCTGGTATCGCTCGAAGGAGTGGAATCCCCGCATCTCGGCCCGGTGATCGAGCGCTTGCAAGCCGAGGGCATCGAGGCCCGCCGCGAACCGGTCGATTACCGGTTCCAGAAAGGGGCCACCGACATGCTCGTGCTGTACAAGGCCTGATTCTTCACCCCCGCCCGACCGTCCTTCATGCCCACCCAGATTTTCATTGCAGAGTCCGACGAGCAGATCCAGGCCTGTTTTCCCGCCTTCAGCGCCTTGCGCCCGCACGTGAAGCCGGAATTGTTCCTGCCCCAGGTGCGGCGCCAGCAGTCGCAGGGCTACCAGATCCTGGCGCTGGCGCATGAGGGCGAGGTCAGGAGCGTGGCCGGATTCCGAATCACCGAATTCCTGGCCTGGGGCAAGGTGGTCTACATCGACGACCTTTCCACTTTGCCCGGCGAGCGCGGCCAGGGTTTCGCGGGCGCGCTGCTGGACTGGCTGATCCAGCACGCGCAGGAAAACCATTGCCGAGGGCTGCACCTGGACAGCGGCTATGCCCGCAACGCGGCACACCACCTCTACCTGAACAAAGGGCTGCAGCTCAACTGCCGCCATTTCGCGCTGGAGTTTCCGCAGCACTGAGCCCTGTTTCTCCTCGCCCACCGAGAAAACCTTGGACAAACTCACCATCCGGCTCGCAATCCCGGCTGATCTCGATTTCGTCGCGCCGCTGTTCGACGCCTACCGGCAGTTCTACGAACAGCCTGCCGACTTGGCAATGGCGCGGGCGTTCATTGCTGCGCGCATGGCGAATCGTGAGTCGGATATTCTCCTGGCGAGCGGTGCCGATGGCGGCGTCATCGGCTTCTGCCAGCTCTACCCCACTTTCTGCTCGGTCGAGGCGAAACCCATTTTTTCCCTCTACGACCTGTTCGTTCTGCCTTCCGCCCGCCGTTCGGGCGCCGGCCGGGCGCTGCTGCGTGCGGCCGAGCAATTGGCACGGGAGCGCGGCAAGGCCCGCATGGACCTGACCACGGCGAAGACCAACCGCACGGCGCACTCGGTCTACGAATCGCTGGGATGGATCAGGGACGAGGTTTTCTACGCCTACAACAAGCAAATCAACGGTTGAGCTCCATGCCCTCGAACCACCCCCGAGCAACGCCGCCGCCGCCCGGCAGCCTGATTACCGCTCACCTTGAAGCTTCGTATTTCCACGACGCCTGGAGCGTGCGCGCCGGCCAACCCCAGCTTTCAGCCCTGGGCCAGCTCTTGAAATTGATGTCGCAGGCGCCGTGCTGGGTCGAATTCAGCATGGCACTGCGCAACCGCGTGGTGGCCCGGCTGGGGCTGAAAGATTTGGGTGGCTTCGGGAATTTCGACCGCGCCAAGGCCGAGGCCGAATATCGTCCGGGGGACCGGGTTGGCATTTTCACGCTGTACCGGATCACGCCCGACGAGGTGCTGATGGGCGACAAGGACAAGCACCTGGACGTGACGCTGTCGCTGCACCGGCGCCAGGAGGGGCCGGATGTGCAACTCACCGTCACGACCGTGGTGCACGTGCACAACCGCCTGGGGCGGATCTACATGCTGCCTGTCACGCCCATGCACAAGCTGATTGCGCCGGCAACGATGAAACCGCTGGCCCTGGCCTGAGGTGGTGCGCCCTTCACCCCCCCGTCGCCCCCGCCATCGGCCCCAGCCTTTTCACCACCAGCGCCGCCGCGGCGGTACGGGTTTCGACGCCGAGTTTCTCGAACACGTGCTCCAGGTGCTTGGTGACCGTGCGCGGGCTGGTGCCGAGGATGTCGCCGATGTCGCGGTTCGTCTTGCCCTGCAGCACCCAGTAGAGCACCTGCGATTCGCGCGCCGTGAGGCCGAAGGCCGGGCCCAGGGCCGCGATGGTCGCGGCGTCGGACTGCTCGCGCAGCACCAGCAGCCACTCGTCCTCGCTCAGGGCCTGGTGCAGCACGAAGGTCAGGCGCCGGGCGCCCTGCGTCACTGAGAGCGTCGCGCCCAGGGCGGGCTTTTCATTCAGCCAGGCGCGCAGTGGTGCCGGCGCCAGGCCGTCCGCGCCCGGGGCGTCGGTGCGAGTAAAAAACTCGGCCAGCAGCCGCCGCGCCAGCGCCGTCTGCCACACCAGGCGGCCGTCGCGCGGGCGCAGCACCACGCTGGCGTGGCCGAAGGCGTCCAGCGCGTTGCGGGCCTGCCGCTGCGTGCGCGCGCTGTGCAGGTGCGCCGCCATGCGCGCCAGCACCTCGCTCGTGCGCACCGGCTTGGTCACGTAGTCGTTGACGCCGGCGGCGAAGGCCGCCACCAGGTGCTCGCTCTCGGTCAGGCCGGTCATGAACACGATCGGCGTGGCGGCGGTGCGCGGATCAGCGCGCAGGCGGCGGGCGACCTCGAAGCCGTCCATGCCGGGCATCACGGCGTCCAGCAGCACGATGTCGGCCTGCGCGGCGCGGCCCAGAGCCTGCTCGCCCGAGGTCGCCACCAGCACCGTGTAGCCGCCCTCGTCCAGGGCGTCGTGCAGCAGCGCCAGGTTGTCGGGCACGTCGTCCACCACCAGCACCACGCCGGCACCTCGGTCCAGCTCAGGCGGCTCGTTGTTCATCTTGGCTTTCCAGGGTCTTGCGCACGGCTCCGGCCAGTGCGTCGAGTTCAAAGCGCTGCAGCAGCGCCCGCAGCGGGGCGGCGAAGGCGGGGCCGTGCTTCGCATCGGATTCGGCAATGCGGTCCAGCGCCTTGCCCACGCCGCGCACGTGGCCCAGGCGCAGGGCGTCGTCCAGGGCGCGCAGGAGCACAGCGTCGGGGCGCCAACAAGAATCCGTTCGCGCTGAGCTTGTCGAAGCGCCCGCAGGCATGTCGAGCGCCTGGGCTTCGACAGGCTCAGCCCGAACGGGAATGTTGGTTGGCGCGGGTGGCAAGGCTTCGACAGAGCCTGTCCTGAGCTTGTCGAAGGGCTCAGCCCGAACGGGTGCCGGCGGCAAAGAGGCGGCCGGCGCCTCCTCGATCCACGCCAGCTTCAGCCGCCGCTCCAGCCAGTCCAATAAATCGTCCACGCGCACGGGCTTGACGAAGAAGTCGCTCGCGCCCACGCCGGGGTCGTTGTCCAGGCCGCGGTCGAAGGCGTTGGCCGAGACGATGGCCACCGGCGCCGCATCGGGCAGGCCCAGCGCGCGCAGCCGCTGCAGCGTCTGCCAGCCGTCCAGGCCCGGCATCGCCAGGTCCATGAAGATGGCGTCCGGCTGCAGCGCGGGCCACAGCGCCAGCGCCTCCACGCCGTTGGCGGCCTGGTGGATCTCGAAGCCCAGCGGCTGCAGCAGGTGCGTCAGCAGCTCGCGGTCCGCCTGCTCGTTGTCCACCACCAGCAGCCGCCGGCGCGGCCCGAGCACGCCGCGGCGCAAGCCGCGCAGCGCCTGCGGCGGCGGGGCCTCCACCTGGGGCAGGAACAGCTTCAGGCTGAAGGTGCTGCCCTGCCCCGGCGCGCTGCTCGCCGTCAGCTCGCCGCCCATCAGGATCACCAGCATGCGCGCGATGGTCAGACCCAGCCCCGAGCCGCCACCGCCGGCGCTGCCGCGCTCGAAGGGCTCGAACACGCGCTCCAGCTCCTGCGCGCTCATGCCGGGGCCGCTGTCCTGCACCTCGAACAGCGCCATCTGCCGCGCGTAGCGCAGGCGCAGCCGCACGCGGCCGGCGGCGGTGAACTTCACGGCGTTGCCCAGCAGGTTGATCAGCACCTGGCGCAGCCGCCGCTCGTCGGCGCGCACCCAGGCCGGCAGCGCGCCCTCGATCTCCAGCCTGAAATCCAGCCCCTTGGCGGTGGCCTGCAGCTCGAACAGGTGCGCGATCTCGGCCACCGTCTCGCGCAGTGCCAGCGGTTTCACCTGCAGCTGCACGCGGCCGCTCTCGATGCGCGAGAGCTCCAGCGTGCCCTCGATCAGCGACAGCAGGTGCTCGCCGCCGCGGCGGATCACCTGCACTGCGTGCTGGCGGCGCGGCGGCATGGCGGCGTCCTCCTCCAGCAGCTGCGCGTAGCCCAGGATGGAGTTCAGCGGCGTGCGCAGCTCGTGGCTGATGGCGCTGATGTAGCGGCTCTTGGCCTGGTTCGCGGCCTCGGCCGCCTGCTTGGCCTGCTGCAGCGCGGCGTCGGTGCGGTGGTGCGCCTCGATCTCGCGCTGCAGCGCGGCGGTCTGGCGCCGGCTCTCCTCCTGCGCCAGCGTGCGGCTGCGCTGCGCCAGCACCAGCCACCACAGCACCATGCCCACCAGCGGCACGCCCAGCAGCGCCTCGCTCAGGAAAGGGCCGCCCGCCGCGGCGTGGCGGTGCAGCAGCCACAGCGCCAGCGTCAGCAGCGGCGCGCCGGGCAGCGCGACCAGCAGGTACGGCGCCAGCCCCTTGTCCAGGTAGGCGCCGGCGCCGCGCGGCAGCAGCGCGCGCAGCAGCCGCTCCCACTGCTGCTCCAGCCGCGCGTGCGGCTTGCAGAGGTCGCCGCAGCGCGCGTCCAGCGTGCAGCACAGCGAGCAGATGAAACCTTGGTAGGCGGGGCAGCGGGCCATGTCCTCGGCCTCGTAGCGGCGCTCGCACACCACGCAGCGCACCGTCTTCACAGGCTTGGCGGTGTCTGCCGGGGAAGCCTGACCCGGCACCCGTTCGCCCTGATCCCTTCGACCAGACTCAGGACAGGCTTGTCGAAGGGCAGGCGCCCAGTCGTCGCCGCAGGGCTTCGACGAGCTCAGCCCGAACGGATCGCGGGGGCTTGCTGACTTCGTGGATGTCCCTTCGGCCATGCTGACCCCAGCAGCGGGCGCGGGCCGGGCCGGCACCTGCGTCGCGCGCGCGATGTAAAAACGCCCGCGCGTGGCCCAGGCCACCAGCGGCGCGGTCAGCAGCGCCGTGACCATGGCGATCAGCGCGGAAAAGGCCTGGGCCAGCGGGCCGAAGGCGCCCAGGTGCGCGGCGATGGAGAGCACGGACGCCAGCCCCATGGCGCTCAGCCCCACCGGGTTGACGTCGTGCAGGTGCGCGCGGCGGAACTCGATGCCCGGCGGCGACCAGCCCAGCGGCTTGTTGACCACCAGGTCCGCCACCACGGCCATGATCCAGGCCACCGCCACGTTGGCGAACAGCCCCAGCACGTGGCCCAGCGCCTGGAACACGTCCATCTCCATCAGCGCCAGCGCGATGAGGGTGTTGAACACCATCCACACCACGCGCCCCGGGTGGCTGTGCGTGGCGCGCGAGAAGAAGTTGCTCCAGGCCAGCGAGCCGGCGTAGGCGTTGGTGACGTTGATCTTGAGCTGCGACACCACCACGAACAGCCCCGTGGCGGCCACCGCCCAGCCGTAGTGTCCGAACACGAACTCGTAGGCCACGAGGTACATGCGGCTGGGGTCCACCGCCAGCTCCGTGGGCACCATGTGCGTGAGCGCCAGGTGCGCCAGCAGCGCGCCGCCCAGCATCTTGAGCACGCCCGGGACCACCCAGCCCGGCCCGCCCATCAGCACCGCCACCCACCATTGCGCGCGAGCGCGCCGGCCCGGCCCGGCCTCGGGCATGAAGCGCAGGTAGTCGGCCTGCTCGCCCATCTGCAGGATCAGGGCGATGCCGACGGTCGTCGCCGCGCCGAAGCCCAGCAGGTCGAAACCCGCGCTGCCGCCTGCGCCCGCGTGCGCCATGAAGCTCTGCAGCAGCTCGGGCTGCTCGCGCAGCACCACCACGTAGGGCGTGACGAGCATCAGCAGCCACAGCGGCTGGGTCCAGAGCTGCAGCCGGCTGATGGTGGTGACGCCGTGCGTCACCAGCGGGATCACCACCAGCGCGCAGAGCAGGTAGCCCCAGGCCGGCGGGATGCCGAACACCAGGTCCAGCGCGTAGGCCATCACCGCCGCTTCCAGCGCGAAGAAGGTGAACGTGAAGCAGGCGTAGACCAGCGAGGTCACCGTGGAGCCCAGGTAGCCGAAGCCCGCGCCGCGGGTGAGCAGGTCCATGTCCACGCCGTGGCGCGCGGCGTAGACGCTGATGGGCAGCCCCGCCAGGAAGATCAGCAGCCCCGTCACCAGGATCGCCAGCGCGGCGTTGGTGAAGCCGTGCTGCACCAGCAGCGTCGCGCCCACGGCCTCCAGCACCAGGAAGGACGAGGCGCCGAAGGCGGTGTGCGCCACGCGCCAGGGGCTCCAGCGGCGGAAGGCGCGCGGCGTGAAGCGCAGCGCGTAGTCCTCCATCGACTCGCGCGCGACCCAGGCGTTGTAGTCGCGCCGGACCTTGACCACGCGCTGCAGCGGCTCGCCGGCGCAAGGGGATGGCGAAGAAGTGGGGATCGGCTGGGATGGCGGAGAAGGCATGGGCATCGGGCTCAACCGCCATGTCGTTCAAGAAACGCACCAGCCGTCCCCCATTGGGGGGATATCCGGCACTTATCGTGCTAAACCCCGGGCATGGAACTGACGCCCCGCGAGAAAGACAAGCTGCTGATCTTCACCGCCGCGCTGCTGGCCGAACGGCGCCGCGCCCGCGGTCTGAAGCTCAACTACCCCGAGGCCGTGGCGCTGCTGAGCGCGGCCATCATGGAAGGCGCGCGCGACGGCAAGTCCGTGGCGCAGCTCATGGGCGATGGCAAGACCATCCTCAGCCGCGACGACGTGATGGAGGGCGTCGCGGAAATGATTCCCGAGATCCAGGTCGAGGCCACCTTCCCCGACGGCACCAAGCTGGTGACCGTGCACCAACCCATTGCCTGAATCCGCACCTCACGGGTGCATCCACAACCCAGCAAGCACAACAATGAAGCACATCCTGACCGCCACCTTGGCCGGCCTGGCGACGATCGCCACGTCGGTGCAGGCCCACGAGGGACATGGCCTGCCCGGCGCCTCGCACTGGCACGCCAGCGACACCGTGGGCTACGTGGTGCTGGTGGCCGTGATCGCCGCGGCGTGGTGGAGCACGCGCCGCAAATGATTCCCGGCGAACTGTTCACCGACGACGGCGCCGAACTGGAGCTCAACCCCGGGCGGCGCACGCTGACGCTGGTGGTGGAGAACGCGGGCGACCGCCCGATCCAGGTCGGCTCGCACTACCACTTCGCCGAGACCAACGGCGCCTTGCGCTTCGACCGCGAGGCCGCGCGCGGCATGCGGCTGAACATCCCCTCCGGCACGGCGGTGCGCTTCGAGCCGGGGCAGCAGCGCACGGTGGAGCTGGTGGACTATGCCGGCACGCGCGAGGTCTGGGGATTCCGGGGACTGGTCCAAGGAAAGCTCTGAATGGCAAAGATTTCACGGCGTGCCTACGCCGAAATGCTCGGCCCCACCGTGGGCGACCGGCTGCGACTGGCCGACACCGAACTGCTGATCGAGGTCGAGAAGGACTTCACCCTGGCCGCCGGCGGCTACGGCGAGGAAGTGAAGTTCGGCGGTGGCAAGACCGTGCGCGACGGCATGGGCCAGGGGCAGCGCCCCAACGGGCCCGGCGCCGCTGACGCGGTCGATTGCGTGATCACCAACGCGCTGATCGTGGACCACTGGGGCATCGTCAAGGCCGACATCGGCCTGCGCGGCAGCCGCATCGCCGCCATCGGCAAGGCTGGCAACCCGGACGTGCAGCCGGGTGTGGACATCGTCATCGGCCCGGGCACGGAGATCATCGCGGCCGAGGGGATGATCGTCACCGCTGGCGGCATCGACACGCACATCCACTGGATCTGCCCGCAGCAGATCGACGAGGCGCTGAACTCCGGCGTCACCACCATGATTGGCGGCGGCACGGGGCCGGCCACCGGCACCTTCGCCACCACCTGCACGCCCGGGCCCGAGAACATCGCGCGCATGCTCATGGCCGCCGAGGCCTTCCCCATGAACATCGGCTTCATGGGCAAGGGCAACGCCAGCCGGCCCGACGCGCTGCGCCAGCAGATCGAAGCCGGCGCGCTGGGGCTGAAGCTGCACGAGGACTGGGGCACCACGCCGGCGGCCATCGACTGCTGCCTGAGCGTTGCGGAAGAAACCGACACCCAGGTGGCGATCCACACCGACACGCTCAACGAGTCGGGCTTCGTGGAGGACACCATCGCCGCCTTCAAGGGCCGCACCATCCACAGCTTCCACACCGAGGGCGCAGGCGGCGGGCATGCGCCGGACATCATGCGGGTGGTGGGCGAGGCGAACGTGCTGCCCTCGTCCACGAATCCCACGCGCCCGTACACGGTCAACACGCTGGACGAGCACCTGGACATGCTCATGGTGTGCCACCACCTGGACGCGTCCATCGCCGAGGACCTGGCCTTTGCCGAGAGCCGCATCCGGCGCGAGACCATCGCGGCGGAGGACGTGCTGCACGACCTGGGCGCGATCAGCATCTTCAGCTCCGACTCGCAGGCCATGGGCCGCGTGGGCGAGGTCGTGATCCGCTGCTGGCAGACGGCCCACAAGATGAAGGTGCAGCGCGGCCCGCTGGAGAGCGAGGGCGACGGCGCGCGCCACGACAACGGCCGCGTGAAACGCTACATCGCCAAGTACACGATCAACGCGGCGCTGGCGCACGGCATCGCGCACGAGGTGGGCTCGATCGAGGTGGGCAAGTGGGCCGACCTGGTGCTGTGGAAGCCGGCCTTCTTCGGCATCAAGCCCAGCCTGGTGCTCAAGGGCGGCTTCATCGCCTCGGCGGCGATGGGCGACGCCAACGCCTCCATCCCCACGCCGCAGCCGGTGCACTACCGGCCGATGTTCGGCGCCTTCGGCGGGGCGTTGTCGGCGGGCTCGCTGAGCTTCGTGTCGCAGGCGGCGCTGGGCAGCGGCGTGCTGGACCGGCTCAACCTGCGCAAGACGCTGTCGGCCGTGCGCGGCTGCCGCACGGTGAAGAAGGCGGACATGCGGCTCAACGCCTACACGCCGCGCATGGAGATCGACCCGCAGACCTACGAGGTCCGCGCCGACGGCCAGCTGCTGACCTGCGAGCCGGCCAAGGTGCTGCCGATGGCGCAGCGGTACTTCCTGTTCTGACACGGACATTCGCCCGGCGCCTCGCCGCCGGGTTCAGCATCTCGCCATGGACACCCTGCTTCCTCCGCTTCCCCTTCTCCTCGCCTTCCTCGGGGCGAGCCTGGTGCTCGCCGTCACGCCGGGGCCGGCCGTGGTCTACATCCTCACGCGCACGCTGGCACAGGGGCGCGCCAGCGGCCTGGCCTCGGTGGCGGGCGTGGCGCTGGGCAACCTGGGCAACGCTGCGGGCGCGGCGCTGGGGCTGGCGGCGCTGTTCGCGGTATCGGCCGCGGCCTTCACCGTCGTGAAGTGGCTGGGCGCGCTGTACCTGATCTACCTCGGCGTGCGGATGTGGCGCCAAGCTGATGCGCCCGCAGGCGCGCCGCAGTTGCGCGCCCAGAGCCACCGGCGTGTGTTCACCGACGGCTTCGTGGTCGCGCTGCTGAACCCCAAGACGGCGCTGTTCTTCGCCGCCTTCCTGCCGCAGTTCATGAACCCTCAGGGCGCGGTGCTACCGCAGAGCCTGCTGCTGGGCGCGCTGTTCGTGGCGGTCGCGGCCAGCACGGACCTGCTTTATGTGCTGGGCGCCAGCGTGCTGGCGCCGCGGCTGCAGCGCGGCATCGCCCAGGCGCGCCTGGGACGGCGCGTGGCCGGCACCTCCTTCATCGCGCTGGGGCTGCTGACGGCGCTGTCGGAGCGGCCGCGGGCCTGAGCCCCACGGCCTGAGCCGGCCTACCTCTCGCGAAACCCCGCCCGGCCGGCCGGCTGGCGGGGCCCCTGCATACTGTTCCGCATGCTGACCATCAACAAACTCCTGCCCCGTGGGCAATCCCTGGCGCCCGCGCTGCGCCGCCGTGCCGCCACCGTGGAGCTCGACTGGGACACGCGCCAGAAGAGCCGGTTCGAAGCCACCGACAGCCAGGGCCGCAGCCTGGGCGTGTTCCTGCCGCGCGGCAGCGTGGTGCGCGGCGGCGACGTGCTCGTGGCCGAGGACGGCTCGCTGGTGGTGGCGCAGGCCGCGCCGCAACCGGTGCTGGAGGTGCGCGCCTCGAATCCCTTCGACCTGCTGCGCGCCGCCTACCACCTGGGCAACCGCCACGTGCAGCTGGAGCTGCAGCCCGAGGTGCTGAAGCTGGAGCCCGACCACGTGCTGGCGCAGATGCTGCGCCAGATGGGCCTCCAGGTCGCCGAGGTCCGGGTGGCCTTCGAGCCCGAGGCCGGCGCCTACGCGGCCGGCGGCCACGCGCATGCCCAGGGGCACGACCATGGCCACGTGCATGGCCCGGGCTGCGGACACGACCATTCGCACGACCACGGCACTGCACAGGGCCACGTGCACGGGCCCGGCTGCGGCCACGACCATTCGCACGACCACGGCCACCAGCACGCGCAGGCGCAGGACCACGGCCACGTGCACGGCCCGGGCTGCGGCCATGACCACGGTCACGGTCACGAACACCAGCACGATCACGCCCCGGCCGCGCAGCCCGCTGCCGCCGCTGCGCCTTCGCGCGGCAAGCCGCTGGGCATCCCGGTCGCGTCCGCGCCCGTGCCGCACGTGCACGGCCCCGGCTGCGGGCACGACCACTGATGGCGCCCGGCGCGCTGCTGGACCTGCTGTGGCTCGCCTCGCCGGCGCTGCCGGTGGGCGGGTTCAGCTACTCCGAGGCGCTGGAGGCGGCAGTCGAGGCCGGGCTGGTCACGAACGAGGAACAGGCCCGCACCTGGCTGCTGGACCAGCTCAACCTGTCGCTGGCACGCGCGGACCTGGCCGTGGTGGCCGCCGCGCACGCGGCGTGGAGGGCCGGCGACGAGGGCCGCATCCGCGCCTTGAACGATTGGGTGCTGCTCACGCGCGAGAGCAGCGAGCTGCGCCAGCAGGCCGAGCAGATGGGCCGATCCATGCTGGAGTGGCTGCGCAACCAGCCCGAGGGGGCCGACGACCCGCGGCTGGCGCAACTCGCCAGCCTGAAACCGCCCACCTGGCCCGTGGCCTGGGCGCTGGGCGCGGTGCGCGGCGGCGCGGCGCTGGAACCCTCGCTGGTCGCGCACGCCTTCGGCTGGGCCGAGAACCTGGTGCAGGCCGCGCTCAAGGCGGTGCCGCTGGGCCAGAGCGCGGGGCAGCGCATCCTGGCGGCGCTGGCGCGGGACATCCCGGCCGCGGTGGCGCACGCGCTGAGCCTGGACGACGACCATCGCCAAGCCTTCACGCCCATGCTCGCCATCCTTTCCGCCCGGCACGAGACCCAGTACTCCCGCCTTTTCCGTTCCTGAATCCCAAGAAGTGATGAACAAGCTGCATTCGATCCCCAACCGCACCAAGAAATTGCCGCCGCTGCGCGTGGGCGTGGGCGGCCCGGTGGGCTCGGGCAAGACCACCCTGGTCGAGATGCTGTGCAAGACCATGCGCGAGCGCTGGGACCTGGTGGTGGTCACCAACGACATCTACACCAAGGAAGACCAGCGGCTGCTGACCGTGGCCGGCGCGCTGGACCCCGAACGCATCATGGGCGTGGAGACCGGCGGCTGCCCGCACACCGCCATCCGCGAGGACGCCTCCATCAACCTTGAAGCCGTGGACCGCATGCTGGAGAAATTTCCGGACGCGGACGTGGTGTTCATCGAGTCCGGCGGCGACAACCTGGCCGCCACCTTCAGCCCCGAGCTGTCCGATCTGACCATCTACGTCATCGACGTGGCCGCGGGCGAGAAGATCCCGCGCAAGGGCGGCCCCGGCATCACCAAGAGCGACCTCTTCGTCATCAACAAGACTGACCTCGCGCCCCACGTCGGCGCCGACCTCTCGGTGATGGAAGCGGACACCCGGCGCATGCGTCCCACCCGCCCCTACGTGATGACGAACCTGCGCACCAGGCAGGGCCTGCAGGAGGTGGTGGACTTCATCGAGACGCGCGGGATGCTGCGTCCGGCATGAGTGGCCACTCGCGGTGTGACGCGCGGTGAAAGACGCCGCGCCACGCGTCACCCCGGTTTCCACCGGCGCGCTCCCGGGCTGAAGGGCACGCGGCCTGCTGACGCAGGCGCACCCCTATCAAGCAAGGAGCACCCATGGGTCTGTTCAACTTCGTGAAGGAAGCGGGCGAGAAGCTGTTCCACCGTGGCGAGGACAAGCCCGCTGCCGCCGCTCCGGCGGCGGCGCCGACGCAGGCCGACGTGGCGCGGCTGAACCAGGAGGCGGGCGACGCGATCGAGCGCTACGTGCAGAAGCTGGGCCTGCAGGTGCAGGGACTGCAGGTCACGTTCGACGGCGCCACCTCCACCGCCACCGTCGCCGGCCAGGCGCCGGACCAGGCAACCAAGGAGAAGGTGCTGCTGGCCTGCGGCAACGTGCAGGGCGTGGCGGCAGTGACGGACCAGCTGACGGTGGCCGGCGCGCAGGCGGCCTTTACGGACCAGGTGCAGAACGCCTCGCAGGCGCCGGCGCAGTTCCACACCGTGGCCTCGGGCGACACGCTCTCGAAGATCTCGGCCAAGTACTACGGCAACGCCAACGAGTACAACCGCATCTTCGAGGCCAACAAGCCCATGCTGTCGGACCCGAACAAGATCTATCCGGGCCAGGTGCTGCGGATTCCGCCGAAGCAGTGATGAAGCGACGGGCCGGCCAACCGGCCCCAGAAACGACGATGCCCGCTGAAGGCGGGCATCGTCACATCAGAGAGGGAAAAGCTGCCGCGGGCTCAGACCGCCACGAGGGAGATCACCCGGCGCGGCGCGGCCGGCACCGGGGCGGCGGGCCCCTTCGTCACCGCGGCGATGCTGGTGGACGCGGCATGCTTGGCCAGCGCTTCCTCGAAGGTCTCCACCGCGCAGTCTTCGCAGCAGCCGCAGTTGCGGGCGATGCAGGTCTCGTCCTGCAGCGTCTCGAAATCACGGGTTCCGGTGCGCACCGCCTCGCGGATGTCTCGGTCGCTGATTCGGTGGCAGAGGCAGACGATCATGGCGGCACTCACTGATGAAGTGCAGCCAGTATCTCAAATGAGAATGCTTCTCAGCAAGTATTCCTTGCAGTTCCCGGGGCCTTGGCTGGCAGGCCGCCCGGGCGGCAAAGGGCCGGATGGCGGGGCACGGCGAGGAATGCGCCGCCGCGCCCGTTGCCGCAGCGGCAGCGCTTCGCTCAGGAACCGCTGTGGTCCATCTGCGACTGCAGGTAGTTCTGCTCGCCGACCTGGCCCACGAGGTCGATCTGGGTTTCGAGGTACTCGATGTGCTCCTCGGTGTCTTCGAGGATGTCGGTGAGCAGGTCGCGCGTGACGTAGTCGCGCACCGTTTCGCAGTGGGCGATGGCGTCGCGCAGCACCACGGCGGAGCCCACTTCCAGCTTGAGGTCGCAGCTCAGCACCTCAATGGCGTTCTCGCCGATGAGCAGCTTGCCCAGGTCCTGCAGGTTGGGCAGGCCTTCGAGCATGAGGATGCGGTCAATGAGCTTGTCCGCATGCTTCATCTCCTCGATCGATTCGTCGTACTCGTGCTTGGCCATGCGGCCGAAGCCCCAGTGCTTGAGCATCCGGTAGTGCAGGAAGTACTGGTTGATGGCCGTGAGCTCGTTCTTGAGCTGGGCGTTGAGGAAGTCGATGACTTGCGGATCACCCTTCATGAAGCACTCCTTGTTCTGTTGTTGAGTAGGAAGGTAAGGATTGTGGTGCGGCGCCCCGGGGCGGCACTGCTTGCCCCTAGCAACCCGCTCTGGACGCGACGCATTCGCAAGTCCTGGGCCCGGGGGTGGCCCCGCGTTCAGGCCTGGATCAGCCCCCAGCGCAGCGCCACCAGCGTGAGCTCGGACTGGTTGCTGGCGTTGAGCTTCTGCTTCACGTGGTACAGGTGCGTGCCCACGGTGCTGGGCGAGAGTTTCAAATCGCTGGCGATCTGCGCCACGCTGCGGCCCCGGGCAAGCTGGATGAAGACGGCGAACTCGCGCTCGCTCAACAGCTCCACCGGGCTGGCGTCGCCTTCGAGCTGCGCCAGCGCCAGCGCCTGCGCGGTGCGCGCGTCCACGTGGCGCCGCCCCTGCGCCACCGCCCGCACCGCGGCCACGAGCTCATCCGGCGCCACGCGCTTGGCCAGGTAGCCCAGCGCGCCGGCGCGCAGCACGCGCTGCGGATGCGCCGTGTCCTCGTGCGCCGACAGCACCAGGATGCGTGCGCGCGCGTCCTGCGCCAGCAGCCGCCGCACCGCTTCCATGCCGCCCCTCCCCGGCATGGAGAGGTCCATCAGCACCACGTCGGGGCGCACCGAGGCGTAGAGCTGGCAGGCCTGCTCGCCGTCGCCGGCTTCGCCCACCACTTCCATGCCGGCGTCGGCCAGCAGCATGCGAAAACCCATGCGCACCAGCGCGTGGTCGTCCACCAGCAGCACCCGCGTCACGGCGCGCGCCTCCCGGCCCGGGATGGCCTTGTCCTCACGGCGTCTCCTCGTCGTCCTGGTCCGGCCGCGCCGAGGGCGCGGCCTGTGAATCGTCCGGCGGCTGCAGCGGCAGCCACACTTCCAGCTCCACGCCCTGCGGCGCAGCGGGCTGCACGCTCAGCCGCCCGCCTTGCGCGCTGACGCGCTCGTCCAGCCAGCGCAGGCCGTGGTGGCCCGGGCGCTCCTGCCACTGCGCGGGCAGGCCACGGCCGTCGTCGCGCAGCCGCAGCCGCAGCGCGCCGGCCTCGACCCAGAGCCTGATCTCGATGCGCTGCGCCGCGCCGTGGCGCAGCGCGTTGGTCAGCCCCTCCTGCGCGGCGCGGTACAGCGCCAGCGCCGCCTCGGTCGCCAGCGCCGGCATCTCGGATGGCAGCACCAGCGACAGCTGCAGCGCGGGGTGCGCCCGTCGCGTGCGCTCGACCAGGTCCTGCAGCGCGGCGCTCAGGCCCATGCTGTCCAGCACCAGCGGCGCCAGGCGCGGGATCAGCCCGTGCATGGCGTCGTACAGCCGCAGGGACTCGTCGGCGATGAGCTGCGCCGCCTGGCGCGATTCCTCGTCCGGCACGCGCCGCGCCACCGCCAGCGCCAGGCTGCGGATGGCGGTGACGGACTGCCCGAACTCGTCGTGCAGCTCGCGCGCGATGGTGCGGCGCTCCTGCTCGATGTGGTCGTCCAGCCAGCGCGCGAGCTCGCGGCTGTCGCCCAGCCGGCGCTCGGCCAGCACGGCGCGCTTCTCGGTGTCGATGTGGGTGCGCAGCTGCGCCACCATGCGGTTGAAGGCGCTGCCGATGGCCGCCGCCTCGGTGCCGCGCAGCGGCGGCAGCCGCGCGTCGAAGCGGCCCGACTCCAGCTGCTCCAGCGCCCGCACGATGCGCCCGAAGGGCCGCACCGCGCGCCCCACCAGCCAGAACACCAGCGCGTTGAGCGCCACCAGCAGCGCCAGCGCCACGGCCGCGAAACGCAGCAGCTCGTCCCAGGCATCCAGCGCGGCGCGCGAGGCATTGGCCGTGACCTCCAGCCGCCCGTCGGGGAATTCGTAGGCCTGCATCAGCGGCTCGGGCGCGATGTAGCGTTCGAACCACTCCGGCGCGTCGCGCCCGGCCTTGTAGGGCGAAGGCGGCGAGGTGTAGAGCACGCGCCCCTGCGCGTCGATGAGCGTGACGTCGTTGGAGCGGATGCGTCCCACGCCGTTGAGGAAGGCCAGCATCCCCGGCGTGCCTTGCGCGGCGTAGAGCCAGGCGGTGCGGTTGAGCAGCTGCGTCGCGACGCGGTTGGCGGCGACGACCTCCTCCTTCACCGAGTCGCGCAGGTTGTTGAGCTTCAACACCAGCAGCCAGGCGACGAACAGCAGCGTCAGCAGGCCCACCAGCCCGTTGACCTGCGCGCGCAGGCCCCACGAACGGCGGCGTGGCGCGGCGGCGGCGGGCCGTGCCGGCGCGGCGGCCGGGGCATCGGGCGGCTTACCGGCATCCGTGGCGGCTGGCGGTACGCCTGCGTCGGGACGCTCCAGCACGCTCACGACGCAGCTCTGAAATCGCCCCGCGCCGCGAAGGCGTCCAGCGCGCGCC
>JAEYPG010000283.1 GCA_023410975.1 Pseudomonadota bacterium | reverse complement strand
AGGTAGCCCACCAGCCCCAGCGCCGCCACGGCGGCCACGGCCCGGCCGCGGCCCCGCTGCAGGGCCGGGCCGGTGAGGTGCGCCAGCAGCTTGCGCAGCGGCATCACCACCAGCGCCACGGCGGTGGTGGCGGCCATCACCAGCCCGACCGCGAACCACTGGTCCAGCACGAACATCACGATCGAGACCGAGACGCTGAGGCGGTAGAAGAAGGCCGATGCGCCGTAGACCGTGAACCAGCTGCGCTCGGTGCGGTCCGTGGCCGGCTCGGCCGCCGTCCTCTGCCCCAGCACCCAGCGGCTGCCGTAGTACAGCCACTGCTGCTGCGCCTTCTGGTAGAGGTTGGGCATCTCCACCAGGTCGATCAGCACGTAGTAGGCGTCGAAGCGCACCAGCGGGTTGCCGTTGAACAGCAGGCTCGACACCGAGCCCACCACCATCACGTTGAAGGCCAGGCTGTTGAGCAGCCCCTCGCCGGTATGGGCCCAGACCAGCGCGCCCAGCGCCGCCAGGAAGAGCTCGGCCAGGATGCCGGCCGCCCCCACGTGCGCCCGCTGCCACTTGCTGCGCATGGCCCAGCTCGCCGAGGCGTCCACGTAGGGCAGGGGCGTGAGGATCAGGAACATCACGCCCAGCGTCGGCACCTGCCCGCCGTAGCGCTTGCAGACGAAGGCGTGGTTGAGCTCGTGCAGCACCTTCACCAGCGTCAGGCTGGCGTACAGCCACGGCAGGTTGGACAGCGCCAGCAGGCCCTGGCCATGCTGCGCCAGCGCCTCGCGGTGCTGCAGCGCCGTCAGCAGCCCGGCCAGCACCACGGCCGACCACACCAGCCAGGCGCCCGGGCCCGTCAGCAGCCGCACCAGCGGCAGCAGCCGGTCGAGCAGCCGTTCGGGGTTGAGCAGCGGCACGCGCACGAAGAGGAACGACATCCACTTGCCGAGGGCCTCGCGCTGGCGGTTGCGCTGCCCGCGCTCGTAGATCGCCTCGTGGTGCGCCCCGCCGTGGAACTGCAGCAGGTTGGACAGGTGCAGTTGCGACAGCAGCCGCACCACCTCGTCCTGCCCCGGCGTCTCATGGGGACAGGCCTGGGCGAGCTCGCGCCAGACCTCGTCCACCGTGCGCTCGGTCGTGAGCGCCTTCAGGAAGGCCCAGGCCTGCGGGCGCACGCGGAAGAAGCGGTGCGAGTAGGCATCTTCCAGCACCATCCAGGGCTCGCCCCGGTAGCGCTGGTACTGCACCTTGACCGTGGGCAGCAGCGCCACGCGGGCGTCGGCCACCTGGTACCAGGAATCGCTGAAGGTTGCGCCGGCCATCGTCGTCTCTACCGCTCCCGCCGCACGCTCACCACCACAGCGCCAGGCGCACGGTGTCCACCAGGCGGTGGGTCAGGATCCAGGCCACGTTGCGCTCGCCCGCATCGATGCGCACTGCGCCGCTCATGCCGGGGCGCCACCACGCCTCCGGGGCCGTCGCCAATTCCGCGCGCACCTGGAAGTGGTTGCCCTCCTGGCCCTTGGTCTGGGCCACCGGGACCACAGCCGTCACCTTCAGCGGGATGGCCTGGTCGGTGCGGCCCACCAGCACCAGCTCGCCGGTGGCCCCGGCATGGACCTGCGCCGCGTCGCGTTCGGACACCTGCACCACCGCGTACAGGCCCTCGATGCGCGCCACGCGGTAGAGCTTGTCGCCCTTGCGTACCGGCGCGCCCTGCAGTTCCTTGCGCTCGCCCTCGACCACCACGCCGTCGAAGGGCGCCAGCTGCACCGCCTGCGCCAGCATCTCGCCCACGCGCGCCAGGCGCGCCTGCGCCTGCGCCGCGCGGGCGGAGGCGATCTCCAGCTCCGCCAGCGCGCCCGCCGCGCGCGCCTTGTCGGCCTCGGCGGTGTAGCGGTTGAGCTCGGCGCGCGCATCGGTCTCCTGCTGGCGCAGGTCGCGCGTGTCCAGCGTGGCGAGCACCTGCCCGGCGCGCACGGCGTCTCCGGCGCTGGCCCGCGCCTCCTCGATGCGGCCGTCGAACTGCGCGCTGAGGATGCGCGTGCTGTCGGTGGCCATCTGGCCGCTGGCGTGGATGCGGTAGTCCCAGCTCGCAAGCAGCGCGTACAGCACGAACAGCCCCAGCGCCATGGCCAGCGCCTTGAGCACGGCGTGCTCGGGGCCGAGCCAGCTGCGCAGATGCCCCAGCACGGCGTCGCGCAGGCGCAGCGGCCAGGCCCGCTCTCGCGCGTGCAGCACTTCCAGCCACGGCAGCATCAGCTCCAGCGCGGGCTGCAGCGCCTGGGCCAGGCCGGCGCCGGGCGCATCGCCGCTGAAGCCCAGCAGCAGCACCGCCTGGGCCGGGCCCTCGCCCTTGCTCAGCGGCAGCGACAGCAGGTGCACGTCGTCCAGGGCCTGCTGCAGCAGCGCATGCGCGGCCAGGGCGCCGGCGGGAGCGCCGCGCGCCAGGCTGACGGGCGTGTCGTGGTCCAGCGCCTCGTCCAGCGCGTCCTCGGTCAGCACCACCTGCTGGCTGCGCCGGTCGAAGCGCTCCAGGTGGCTGATCGCCACGGCTTCGATGCCGGTGGCGGTGCGCCAGCCCAGCACCACCTGCGAGGCGCCGCAGTGGGCGCTCAGGGCGTTGACCAGGGTCAGCGTGGCGCTGCCGAAGCGCTCGCACTGCATCACCTGCGCGCTGAGGTCCAGCACGCCGGCCAGATCGGCGCCGGGGCGGGCGGGCGTGGCCTGCGCCGTGTCCGCCGGCACGGCCGTCGCCAGCGCGGGTGCCGTGGGCAGGTCGGCCACTAGCTGGGCACGCAGCAGCAGCTCGTTGAGCTGCCCGCGCTCGCGTTCGTCCAGCTGCAGCAGCGCCCAGC
>JAEYPG010000274.1 GCA_023410975.1 Pseudomonadota bacterium | reverse complement strand
CTGTTGATGAGAGCCATGAACAAACGATCAAGATCATCCAATACCAGAACAAGAAGTCGGCTGGCCAAATCGATGAGAAACGCGAGCAACAGATCACCGAATTTTTGCAGCACTGCATCCGCTTACTAAAGCCTTACCAGGTGATCAACCCTTACGCGGATAAAGTACACCTGCCGGAAGAAGCGCACAAGATCAGAAGGCTTAACGGGCTGTACCAGGCGTTCGTGAAGCAGATCACCTTACTACATCAATACCAAAGGAAACAAGACGCACAAGGCAGGCTGATCGCTGAGAAGGAAGATCTTCAGATCGCTGCGGAGATCATGTTTGAATCAATCGTGCTGAAGGTCGATGAGCTCGACGGGAGTTTACGCCAGTTCTATGAGCGATTAAAGACGTATGTGAAGACGAAAGGGAATGGCCATCATGAGACGTATGAATTTAGTCAGCGAGAAATACGTCATGCCTTGCACGTGAGCAAAACACAACTGCACCGGTACTTGCAAGACCTGATGGCACTCGAGTACATCCGTCAGTCCGGAGGCTTTGCCAATCGTGGTTTTAATTACAAGGTGCTGTATTGGGATAATGTATCGGCGATCAGAGCGAAAGTGAAACGGCACCTGGAAGGACAGCTCGATCAACTCGAATTGATTGCAGTTTAGTCTGGCGTTCCAAAGTGCTGGAACACCAGATGGAACGCCAGAATCATCAAAAAACCTTCAATACACACTGCAAAGCAGGAAAACGTCTCTGGCGTTCCGTGTTCCAAAGAAGGTGTATATAGAGAAAATCAAAATCCTTACTGATAAACCAAACCGGTATGAAAAATCTATCCCTGAATACCTATGTCTTCCGAGAATTGGAACTCGATTATAAAGAATGGTTAGCAATACTTGGCTATGCAGAACCGACAGTGTATGGATTACCAATCTTCATTCATGAATTTTTACATTGGCTGGAAAACAATGAAGTGAAGAAGGTCGAGTCGATCACAGCGGAGCATGTTCATCATTTTCTTTTTCATCTGAAAGCCAGGCCCAACGTGATCAATGGCGGCAAGCTCAGCAACCAGCACGTCAATAAGTATCACCAAGCGTTACTGCTCTTAAGTCAGTTTGTACGGCAAACCAATCGTGGCACGTTCACCGTGGAAACGGAGCGATTAGAACAATCAAGAGCCATCCCGGAGGTATTGACCAGAGAGGAAATAAAGTCACTGTATAACGCTTGTGACAGCAGCGTACTGGGCATCCGTGATAAAGTGATGCTGGACATCTTCTACGGTTGTGGCTTGAGACGCAATGAAGGCGTTCACCTGGACGTGAGCGATATCGATTTTAAAAGCAAAGTCGTGTACGTGCGCAAAGGCAAGAACTACAAAGAGCGATATGTGCCGATCAATGAAATTGCATTACAACATATCCGCGATTACCTGGAACACTCTAGGCCATTTTTACTTACCACGCAAAAGACTGCAGCGCTGTTCGTGAGCGATAAGGGAAACCGGGCACAAGGTCAGAGCCTATTGATCCGACTGCGAAAGCTCGCCAAGCTATCCAGGATCAGAAAGCGAATAGGGTTACACATCCTGAGACACAGCATAGCGACACACTTACTGCAAAGCGGAATGGAACTCAAGCATATTGCCAAGTTCTTAGGTCATGACTCCCTGGAATCAACGCAGATCTACACCCATGTTGTTTATGAAAAGCTTTAAGAAGTACCTGGAAGAGAAGCACTACTCAGAAAGTACAATCCGGATCTATGAGAATGGCATCGCTGATTTTTTAGAATGGATCTCACTACATCAATATTCAATTGAAAACGTTCGCTATGCGGATCTGATGAACTTTATCAAGCACCGGCGGAAGAAAGGCGTCACCAAGACCAGGATACAAAATGAACTGCTCTCGATCCGGCACTACTTCAATCACCTGGTGAAAGAGAAGAAAATGAAAAGCAATCCCGCGCAAGGTGTTTACATCCGAGGGATTGCGAGACGACTTCCACATGATCTTGTCGAGCACAAGGAGCTCGTGAACCTGTACGACACCTATCCGGTAAATGATCCGCGTGACCAGCGCAACAAAGTGATCCTGGGCTTACTCATCTTCCAGGCGGTAACTATTGAAGAGCTTGAGCTATTGAAAGCAGAACACATTAACCTACGTGAAGGAAAAATCAAGATACCAGGCACAGATCGAACTAATGAACGCGTATTGAAACTGGAAGCCAGTCAGGTGTACGATATCCAGGAGTACATCAGTAAAACCAGAGCACGAATCATCAACGGCCCAAAGGTGAGTGAACCGGAAAAGAATACGCAACTCATCATCGGTATGCAAGGAGGGTCCACGTTATCCGGTGAAGTGCTCTGGATGATGCGAAGACTAAAGCATGAACAAGTGAAACATGCCAGTCAGATCAGAGCGAGTACCATTGCTGAATGGACGCGTGTCCACGACGTGAGAGTGGTTCAATACATGGCCGGGCATAAGTACGTGAGCACGACGGAGAAGTATCAGGTAGGTCACCTGGAAGACCTGAAAGAGCAACTACGCAAGCATCACCCGTTGGGATAACCTGATAAACTGGGTCAAATTGGGGATCACAAATTGTGACCTCCAAATCTTTAGAATATTTTTACACGATAACCTTTTAGCCAAAATGTCAAAGAATGTTGCCATCCCTGATGAAGTAGTGATGAATAAGATTTATCTGATCCGCGGACAGAAGATCATGTTAGACAGAGACCTTGCCGAGCTCTACGGAGTAAAAGCCATCCGATTGAGAGAGCAGGTGAAACGTAATCAAGAACGGTTCCCGGAAAACTTTATGTTCCAGCTCACCGAAAAAGAGGTGGAAAACATGGTATCGCAAAATGCGATACCTTCAAAGCAGCATCTCGGTGGCGCTTTGCCATATGCTTTTACCGAACACGGTGTATTGATGCTGGCCAATGTACTGAAGAGTGAACAGGCCATTACAATGAGCATCAGAATCATTGAGATATTTGTGAAATTACGGGAGACCTTACTTACTCATAAAGACGTTTTACTGAAGTTGGAAAAGCTCGAAAGAAAAGTTGTTAGCCAGGATAGTGACATTAAACTTATCTTCAAATACCTACGCGAGCTTCTGAATCCAAAGACAGAACCTATGCGAAAGATCGGCTATAAGCGAAAAGACGAAGAATAGACTTTTTCTTCGTCCACAGTAACTGCTAACTGGAAAGAGTTCTTCCCACCCGCACCCTTCGCTCAGCCCGCCCTTCTGCCAGTTTTGTTGTCATGCCTTTTGCGTTCCGACCCTTCTTGCAGCACATGGCCTGGCCGCGCTGATCAGCCCGCAAGCCCAAGCCAGTCCAAGAGCTGCACCAGCCGCACAATCAAAAGGACACGCCAACAAAACTGGCCCCAAGCTTACTTAACATAACCGCTTCTTATGTGAGCAGCCGCGCAAAATGCAACCGCACAAACCCAAGCTGTCACATAAGGCATTTATGTTAAGTAGCCGCGCGCCAACGCTCACCAACGCGCCATCGATCAGTGTGTAGCCAGTGTAGGTAGACCGTTGTACGATATGACTGCAAGTGAAATGAGTAGCAGGGAGAGTGCCGTCAACATCAAAAAAGCGCACCAAGTTAGGTGGACAGTTCGGCCACATGCAAGGTCAGGCCCTGCGGGTTTTAAAGAAAAAATTTTGAAGTGTGTTTGCTAGTAGATGAGTGAAGTTCATGAAGGTGTTCACGAAATAGTCAGGTGTAAGCAATCAAAATTTTTGTCTTTAAAAACCTTGCATCTGTCCGCCCTGCCACCTGGAAGATGTGCTTTCTTTTTTTCTGTTTTTTCTTTTAGAAATGTTCAACCTTAAACAATCAAATCAAATGAAGATCAGGATTAACAAACAATTGAAAATGCTTTGCGAGATACTCGACACTACGCCGC
>JAEYPG010000268.1 GCA_023410975.1 Pseudomonadota bacterium | reverse complement strand
TGCTGCCGGGCATCGCGGCCTACGCCGCCGCCTCCAGCCTCTCGGCCTTCTTCACCAACCACCTGGGACGGCCGCACCTCTCGGGCCTGATCGCCACGCTGTCGCTGGCCGTGAACACCCTGGGCTGCCTGCTGGCGGTGCCGCGCTGGGGCGCGCTGGGCGCGGCGGCCAGCACCAGCGTGGCCTACGTGGGCGCCATCGGCGTGGCCTTGTGGCTGTTCCGGCGCGCCGCGCGCCCCGGCGTCGGGGAGGCGTCCCTGGCGCAGCCGCGACAATAGAAGTCTTTGCCTTTTCCACCTGAAGCCGCCCGCCGTGTCGATCAAGAGAGCCCTGCTGTCGCTGCTGAGTTGCGTGCTGGCGCCGCGCATGGTGTACGGCTGGCGCACCCCCGACGGCCGGCTGCTGCGGCACACGCGCGTGAGCACGCACTCGCACGTGGAGTACCGCGACACGCTGCACATCGGCGACCACGTCTTCATCGGCCACTTCAACTTCCTGGACGCCTCGGGCGGGCTGACCATCGGCGAGGGCTGCCAGATCACCAACCACGTCTCCATCCTCACCCACAGCTCGCACCACGCGCTGCGCGTGTGCGGGCGCGGCTACTACGGCCATCCGCGCCCGCCGGGCTACCGGCAGGCCGCCACCGAGATCGGCCCCTACTGCTTCATCGGCCCGCATGCCGTCATCGCGCCGGGTGCCAAGCTCGGCCGCGGCGTGCTGGTCACGGCCTACAGCTACGTCTCGGGCACGGTGCCGGACTTCGCCGTGGTGCAGGGCCAGCCCGCGCGCGTGGTGGGCGACGTGCGCGACGTGGACCGCACGCTGCTGAAGCTGCACCCGGAAATGCGCGAGCACTACCGCGCCTGGGCCGGAGAGCTGCCATGAGCGCACGGCCCAAGGTGCCGCAGGGCGCGGCCGCGTCGCCGCGCCCGCTGCGCATCCTCTTCACCGGCGACGCCGACAGCGTGCACCTGCAGCGCTGGGTGTGGGAGATGCACCGCCGCGGCGTGGAGTGCCACGTGCTGACGCGGCGCCCGGCGGTGGTGCCGGGCGCGGCCGCCGTGCACGCCATCCGCCCCGGCAGCGACGGCGCGGGCTGGTTCCTGGCGCTGCCCGAGGTGCGGCGCTGGGCTGCGCGCATCGCCCCGGACCTGATGCACGGCCACTACGTCAGCTCCAACGGCCTGTGGGCCGCGGCCAGCGGGCGCCGCCCGGTGGTGCTCACCGCCTGGGGCACGGACCTGCTGGTGACGCCGCGGCGCAGCCGCCTGATGCACGCCATCACCGGCTGGACGCTGCGCCGCGCCGACCTGCTCACCGGCGACTCGCGCGACCTGATCGAGGCCATGGACGGCTACGGCGCCACGGCCCCTCGCGAGGAGCTGCTGTGGGGCGTGGACACCGAGCGCTTCGAGCCGCCCGCGCCGGGCGTGCGCGGGGACGCCGCCTTCGAGCTGCTGAGCCTGCGCTCCTGGGAGCCCAACTACCGCATCGACGTGATCCTGCAAGCGCTGGCCCTGCTGCAGCAGCGCGGCACCGGCCGGCCGGTGCGGCTGGCGCTGCTGGGCGGCGGCTCGCTGGAGCCGGCCCTGCGCGAGCAGGTGCGCGCGCTGGGCCTGCACGACGCGGTGCGCTTCGTCGGCCGCCAGGACGACGCCGGCATGCGCGCCTGGATGCAGCGCTGCCACGTCTCGATGAGCGTGCCCGAGAGCGACGCGACCTCGGTGTCGGTGCTGGAGTCCATGGCCTGCGGCCTGGCGCTGGCCGCCTCGGACCTGCCCGCCAACCGGCAGTGGATCGACGACCGCGGCGGGCGCCTGGTGCCCGCGGGCGACGCCCGGGCGCTGGCCGACGCGCTGTGGGCGCTGCAGGCGCTGCCTCGGGAGGATCTGGAAGCCATGGGCCGGCGCAACCGCGGGATCGTGCTGGAGCGCGCCGCGCGCAAGCAGCACATGGACCGCATGTACGCGCTGTACCTGCAGCTCACGGGCCGCGCGGCCGGGGAGGCTGCGTGATGGGGTTTCAGCTTGATGTAGTGATGAACCCTCACCCGTTCGCCCTGAGCTTGTCGAAGGGCAGGCGCTCGGATGTCGCTGCAGGGGCTTCGACAGGCTCAGCCCGAACGGGGTGGGAAGACCATGGGGATCATGCGATTGCCATGAACGCAGCTGTGCCGCAGCTGGTCAGCGTGATCGTGCCCTGCCGCAACGAGCGGGCGTACATAGCCGCCTTCTGCGCCTCGGTGCAGGCGCAGCGGCTGGCGCCGGGCTGGGCGCTGGAGCTGCTCATCGCCGACGGCCACAGCGACGACGGCACGCGCGAAGAGTTGCAAAGGCTGGCGGCGGCGGACCCGCGCATCCGCATGCTCGACAACCCCGGGCGCATCGTTTCCTGCGGCCTGAACCGGGCGCTGGAGGCGGCGCGGGGCGAGGTGGTCGTGCGCATGGACGTGCACACCACCTATGCCGACGACTACGTCGCGCAGTGCGTGGAGGCGCTGCAGCGCAGCGGCGCTGCGGTGGTGGGCGGGCCGTGGAAGGCCGAGGGCACCGAGCCCTGGCAGCGCGCCATCGCGGCGGCCTTCCAGTCGCGCTGGGTGTCGGGCGGGGCGCGCTCGCGCCAGCTCGACTACGAGGGCGAGGCCGACACCGTGTACCTGGGCGCGTGGCGGCGCGAGGCCTTCGAGCGCTTCGGCGGCTTCGACGAGGCCCTGGTGCGCAACCAGGACGACGAGCACAACCTGCGCGTCACGCTGGGCGGCGGGCGGGTGTGGCAGAGCGCGCGCATCCGCTCGGTGTACCGGCCGCGCGGCTCGGTGCGGGCGCTGTTCCGGCAGTGGCTGCAGTACGGCTACTGGAAGCCCTTCGTGATGAAGAAGCACGGCCAGCCCGCGGCGCTGCGCCAGCTGGTGCCAGGCGTGTTCGTGGGCGGGCAGCTGCTGCTGACGCTGGCGGCCCTGCTGGGCGCGCCCTGGGCGCTGCCGCTGGCCTGGCTCGGTGCCTACGGCGCGGCGCTGGGCGCGCTGTCGCTGCTGGTGGCCGCCGAAGGGCAGTGGGCGCTGCTGCCGCGGCTGCCGGTGGTGATCGCGGCGCACCACGTGGGCTACGGCATCGGCACGCTGCTGGGCTGGTGGGACGTGCTGCGCCACGGGCGCGGGCGCGAGCGGTTCAGCCGGCTGACGCGGTGAATCCGAGCCGGCCATGAGCTCCACCCCTGACCACGATGAGACCGCCGCCGTGCGCGAGCGCTACGCACGCCGCGCCGGCCTGGCCGACCGCTACCACCCGCTGCGCCCGGAAGTGCTGATGGCGCGCCAGCAGCGCGAGCGCGCGCTGTGCGCGCTGCTGCGCAGGCACGCGGGCTTCGACTTGGCCGCGCTGCGGCTCACCGAGGTCGGCTGCGGCCACGGCGACAACCTGCTGGAGCTGCTGCGGCTGGGCTTCGCGCCGGCGCACCTCACCGGCGTCGAGTTGCTGGCCGAGCGCCAGGCGGCAGCGCGCGCGGTTGCCCGCGGCCACCCGGGTGCTGCTGGGCG
>JAEYPG010000156.1 GCA_023410975.1 Pseudomonadota bacterium | reverse complement strand
GCCTCGCGCTGCTGCGTGAGCGCGCTGCGGATGTCCAGCGGCGACTCCACCAGCCGCACCTGCGCCGGGCCCACGTCGATCCAGCGCACCTGGTCCGCCGCGGCGGTCGCTGCGAAGCGCGCGGCGCGCTCGGCCAGCAGTTGCGCGCGCTGTGACAGCCGCATCAGGTCCGGCCCGCTGCCGGCCAGCGGCTCCAGCGCGCCGGCAGCGGCCTTGCACGCGGCCTCCCCCCCGTCCAGTGCCGTCTTGAAGGCAGCGGCGTCGGCACGGTCGGTCCAGGCCAGGCGCAGCGACATGCGGGCCTGGGCCTGTGCGCCGGCCGCGTGCAGCCGCAGCTCGCGCGCCGCCTGCTCGCAGCGCGAGGCCAGCTCGTCCCAGGGCGCCAGGCCCCGGGCCGGCTGCGTGGACTCCAGCCGCAGGTCGCGGCTGAAATCCAGCAGCTGCGCGCTGCCCAGGGCCGTGCCCAGGAACTGCACGCCCGCCTCCACCAGTTGATGGGCCTCGTCGAACACCGCCACGTCCACCGTGGGCAGCAGCTCGGCCACGCCGCTGTCGCGCAGCGCCAAGTCGGCGAAGAACAGGTGGTGGTTCACCACCACCACGTCGGCGCCCACCGCCTCGCGCCGCGCCCGCATCACGTGGCAGCGCGTGAACTGCGGACACTCGCCGCCCAGGCAGTTGTCGCGCGTGGAGCTCACCAGCGGCAGCAGCGGCGAGCGCTCGTCGAGCAGGTCCAGCTCCGCCAGGTCTCCGCTGACGGTGGCATGCGACCACAGCTCGATGCGCGCCAGCGCCCGCTGCGTGCGCGGCTCGTGCTCGGCCCCGCGCGCGAGCTGCAGCCGGTGCCGGCACAGGTAGCTGGCGCGCCCCTTGAGCAGCGCCAGGCTCACCGGCTGGCCCAGGGCGGCGCGCAGGCGCGGCAGGTCGCGCAGGAAGAGCTGGTCCTGCAAGCTCTTGGTGGCCGTGCTCACCAGCGCCCGTGCGCCCGACAGCAGCAACGGCACGAGATAGGCGAAGGTCTTGCCGATGCCGGTGCCCGCCTCGGCCACCAGCGCCTCGCGGCCCTCGATGGCCTGCGCCACCGCGAGCGCCAGCTGCTGCTGCGCCGGGCGCTGCACGTAGCCCGGGTCGGCCCGTGCCAGCGCGCCGTCCGCGCTGAAGGCCTTCCCGACGGCCTGCGCCAGGGCGCCGCCTTCGGAGGGTGCGCAGGCAGCGTCGGCAGGCACTGCGGCTGGAGGTGTGGTGTTCGCCATGGGGGCGCGCAGTGTAGGCCCGGGCCCCGGGGCGACCTGATTCAGCCCTGACTCCGTTCGCCCTGAGCTTGTCGAAGGGCCTGCGGCTTGGTCGGGCGGCAGGGCTTCGACAGAGCCTGTCCTGAGCTTGTCGAAGGGCTCAGCCCGAACGGGGTGCTTTGGCACATGCCTGTTCAGGTCAGCGAGGTATCGACCTCGCGGTGCTCCAGCTCCAGGAACTCCCTGGACTGCATTTCGTTCAAGCGCGAGACCGTGCGCGGGAACTCGTGCGCCAGCGGCCCTTCCGTGTAGAGCTGCTCCGGCGGCACCGCCGCCGAGACGATGAACTTGCAGCGCCGGTCGTAGAGCACGTCCACCAGCCACGTGAAGCGGCGCGCCTCGCTGGCCATGCGCACCGGCATGTGCGGCACGTCGGAGAGCATCACCGTGTGGAAGCGGCTGGCGATCTCCAGGTAGTCGTTCTGCGAGCGCGGGCCGCCGCACAGCGTCTTGAAATCGAACCACACCACGCCGCCGGCGCGGCGGCGCGCCTGCAGCACGCGCTGCTCGATGTGCAGCTCCGGGTCTTCTTCCTTGGCCTCGGCCAGCTCGTCGAAGGCGGTGGCCATCTCGGCGTCGGCCTGCGGCCCCAGCGGGCAGTGGTAGAGCTTGACGTGCTCCAGCGTGCGGCGGCGGTAGTCCGTGCCCGCGTCCACGTTGAGCACCTCCATGTTCGCCTTGAGCAGCTCGATGGCGGGCAGGATGCGGTCGCGGTGCAGCCCGTTGGGGTAGAGCCCGTCGGGGTGGAAGTTGGAGGTGGTGACGATGGACACCCGGTTGGCGAACAGCGCCTCCAGCAGCCGGTGCAGGATCATCGCGTCCGTCACGTCGGCGACGTGGAACTCGTCGAAGCAGATCAGCCGGTAGCGCCGCGCGATGCGCTTGCCCAGCTCGTCGAGCGGGTTCACCGTGCCCTTGAGGTCCTGCAGCTGGCGGTGCACCTCGCGCATGAACTCGTGGAAGTGCAGCCGCGTCTTGCGCTTGAGCGGCACGGACTGGAAGAAGCAGTCCATGAGGAAGCTCTTGCTGCGCCCCACCCCGCCGTACATGTACACGCCGCGCGGGATCGGCGGGCGGCGGATGAGCTTGGCGATGGCGTTGCTGCGGCGCGCCTTGTAGGCGATCCACTCGTTCTCGCAGCGCTCCAGCGCATCGATGGCGCGCAGCTGCGCCGCGTCGGCCTTGAAGCCGCGCTCGGCCAGCGTCTGTTCGTAGAGGGCTCGGACGGCCACGGTTGATGCCTTACTTCAGCCCGTTCGCCCTGAGCTTGTCGAAGGGCCCGCAGCCCGGTCATGCCGCAAGGCTTCGACAGGCTCAGCCCGAACGGAGTATTTGAGAAGGGGCCCCGAGGGGCCCCTTGTCCAGCGCCGGGCTCAGAAGTTGAGCGTGCGCTTGTCCACCGCCAGGGCGGCTTCCTTGGTGGCCTCGGACAGCGAGGGGTGCGCGTGGCAGATGCGCGCGATGTCCTCGGCGCTGGCCTTGAACTCCATCGCCACCACGGCTTCGGAGATCAGCTCCGAGGCCATCGGGCCGACGATGTGCACGCCCAGGATCTCGTCGGTCTGCGCATCGGCCAGGAACTTCACCATGCCGGTGGTGTCGCCCAGCGCGCGCGCGCGGCCGTTGGCCAGGAACGGGAAGGTGCCGGCCTTGTAGGCGCGCCCCGAGGCCTTGAGCGCCTGCTCGGTCTGGCCCACCCAGGCGATTTCCGGGCTGGTGTAGATGACCCAGGGGATGGTGTCGAAGTTGACGTGGCCGTGCTGGCCGGCGATGCGCTCCGCGACCGCCACGCCTTCCTCTTCGGCCTTGTGCGCCAGCATCGGGCCGCGCACCACGTCGCCCACCGCCCACACGCCGGGCAGGTTGGTCCTGCACTCGGCGTCCACCACGATGGCGCCGCGCTCGTCGAGCTGCAGGCCCACGGCTTCCGGGTTCAGGCCGATGGTGTTGGGCACGCGGCCGATCGAGACGATCAGCTTGTCCACCGCCAGCGACTTCTCGGCGCCCTTGGCGTCGGTGTAGGCGACGGTCACGCCCTCGCCTTCGCTCTTGATCTCGCCGATCTTCACGCCCAGCTCGATCTTCAGGCCCTGCTTGGTGAAGGCCTTGTGCGCTTCCTTGGCGATCTGCTCGTCGGCGGCGCCCAGGAACGTGGGCAGGCCTTCCAGGATCGTCACTTCCGCACCCAGGCGGCGCCACACCGAGCCCATTTCAAGGCCGATCACGCCGGCGCCGATCACGCCCAGCTTCTTGGGCGTGGCGCCGATGCGCAGCGCGCCGTCGTTGGAGAGGATCTTCTCCTCGTCGAACGGGGCGCCGGGCAGCGCGCGGGCGTTGGAGCCCGTGGCCACGATCACGTTCTTGGCCGTGATGGTCTCGGCCGCCTTGCCGGCGACGTTGATCTCGTAGCCGCCTTCCACCGCCTTGCCGAAGGAGCCGCGGCCGTGGAAGAACGTGACCTTGTTCTTCTTGAACAGGTACAGGATGCCGTCGTTGTTCTGCTTCACGACGGTGTCCTTGCGGCCGACCATCTTGGCCACGTCGATCTGCAGGTTGTCCAGGCTGATGCCGTGGTCGCCGAAGTGCTTGGCGGCGTGCTCGAAGTGCTCGCTGGACTGCAGCAGCGCCTTGGAGGGGATGCAGCCCACGTTGGTGCAGGTGCCGCCCGGGGCCGGGCCGCCCGCGGCGTTCTTCCACTCGTCGATGCAGGCGGTGTTGAAGCCCAGTTGCGCCGCGCGGATGGCGGCGATGTAGCCACCGGGGCCGCCGCCGATGACGACGACGTCGAAGTTCTTGCTCATGCTTTTTGGATGCGGTTGAGCCCGCCACCCGCGCGCCCGGTCGGCGCGCCGCGGCGGGGGACTGCTGGAAGCTCTGGCCCGGACGGGCGCCGCAGCGCGGCGTCCGGGCTACCGGGGTGTGCCGATCAGATGTCGAACAGCAGGCGCGCCGGGTCTTCCAGCGCTTCCTTCATCGTCACCAGGCCCAGCACCGCCTCGCGGCCGTCGATGATGCGGTGGTCGTAGCTCATGGCGAGGTAGTTGATCGGGCGCACCACGACCTGGCCGTTCTCCACCACGGCGCGGTCCTTGGTGGCGTGCACGCCCAGGATGGCCGACTGCGGCGGGTTGATGATCGGCGTGGACAGCATGGAGCCGAAGGTGCCGCCGTTGGAGATGGAGAAGGTGCCGCCGGAGAGCTCTTCCAGCGACAGCTTGCCGTCCTTGGCCTTCTTGCCGAACTCGGCGATGGTCTTCTCGATGTCCGCGAACGACAGCTGGTCGGCGTTGCGGATCACGGGCACCACCAGGCCGCGCGGCGAGCCCACCGCAATGCCGATGTCGAAGTAGCCGTGGTAGACGATGTCGTTGCCGTCCACCGAGGCGTTGAGCACCGGGTACTTCTTGAGCGCGGCCACGGCGGCCTTCACGAAGAAGCTCATGAAGCCCAGCTTCACGCCGTGCTCCTTCTCGAACTTCTCCTGGAACTTCTTGCGCATCTCCATCACCGGGGCCATGTTGACCTCGTTGAACGTGGTCAGGATGGCGTTGGTGGCCTGGGACTGCAGCAGGCGCTCGGCGACGCGGGCGCGCAGGCGGCTCATCGGCACGCGCTGCTCGGGCCGGC